>JAEZFY010000348.1 GCA_023417265.1 Actinomycetes bacterium
ATGTTTCATTGGGGGTCTGACCCCGTTTGTACGTTTGTAACGTGCGGGGGTGCCATCGGCCTCATCGCTCGCTGTGTTCGTCACGGCGACCTTCGTGTTCCTGCTGATTCCCGGGCCGGCGGTGATGTACATCCTCGCCCGCTCGATGTCGCAGGGTCGCCGGGCGGGGCTCGTGTCCGTGGCCGGTATCCACACCGGTACGCTGGCGCACATCGCCGGAGCGGTGCTCGGGTTGTCGGCGGTGCTGGCCGCCTCGGCGACCGCGTTCACGGTCGTCAAGCTCGCCGGTGCCGGCTACCTCGTGTATCTCGGTGTGCGCGCGCTCGTGTCCGGCGCCGGGGACGACACCGACCTCCAGCTCGTGGCGCGCTCGACCCGCCGGCTGTACCTCGACGGCGCCGTGGTGAACCTGCTCAACCCGAAAACGGCCGTCTTCTTCGTGGCGTTCGTGCCGCAGTTCGTCGAGCCCAACGCCGAGCACGCCACGCTGCAGTTGCTCGTGATCAGCGCCGTGTACGTGGCGATGGGGCTCGTCTGCGACGGCGGCTGGGCGCTCGCCGGCGGATGGATCGGCGCTCGCCTGCGCGGTCGCGCGGGCGTCGCCCGGCGCACCCGCCAGGCCACCGGCGTCGTGTACATCGCGCTCGGCGCGGTCACGGCGTTGACCGGCCGCCACGCGCCGGCGTAGCGCCGCGGGCAGGGTCAGCCGTCGTCGTTGCGGTCGCGCAGGAACTGCTCGAACTGGGCGGCGAGATCGTCGGCGGACGGGATCTCGGCCTCGGCCCGGCGGTCGTACTCGGCTTCGAGCATGCGCACGTAGCGCTGCAGCTGGGGGTCGGCCGCGACCGCCTCGTCATGGAGCGTGCGCCACCGGGCGATCTCCTCGTCGCGGGTGAGCTCGTCGGCGTCCGGCTCCGGCACGGGAACGCCGAGCACGTGGGCGAGGTGGGTCTGCAGGGCGACGACGGCCTGCGGATGCTCGGCGCTCATCAGGTAATGCGGGATGCCCACCCGCAGCGACACGGCCGGAATCGCGGCGTCGGCGAGGTCGGCGTGGATGATCCCGGCCACCCCGGTGGGGCCCTGGTAGCTCGGCGCACCGATGCCGAGCGCACGGGCCAGGCCGGCGTCGGTGGTGCTCCCGGCCACACGCGGCACGCGGGTGTGCGGCACGGCGTCGGCCGTCGCCCCGACCGTGACGACCACCTCGCAGCCGAGCTGCTCGGCGACCCGGCGGATGCAACCGGCGTACGTGCGCCAGGCGAGGTGCGGCTCGGTGCCCACCAGCACGACGAGGTCGCGGCCGCCCTGGCCGCGCACGACGTCGAACTCGTTGTCGGGCCACGACAGCGAGCGCACCCCGTGCTCGTCGATCTCGACGGTGGGGCGGGCCTGGGTGAAGTCGTAGAACGGATCGGGGTCGATGTCGCCGATCGTCACCGCCAGATCGCCGGGAGCGAACTCGTCGAGCGCGGTGGTGGCGGCCCCGGCGATGTCGAACAGGCCGGACAGGGCGATCAGCAGCACCGGCGAACGCAACCGCCCGAGCCCGTCGACTTCGAGCGTCAGGACGTCGTCGACGCGCTCCATGCGGTGAGACTACGGGACCGTCAGGCGAGGGCTTCGACGACCCGGTCGATGCACACGGTCAACGCCTCGACGTCGGCCGGGTCGATCGCCGGGAACATGCCGACCCGCAACTGGTTGCGGCCGAGCTTGCGGTAACTGTCGGTGTCGAGGATCCCGTTGGCCCGGAGGATCGCCGACACCTGCGTGGCGTCGATCGAGTCGGCGAGGTCGATCGTGGCGACGACCGAGCTGCGCTTGGCCGGATCGGCCACGAACGGGCTCGCCCACTCGCGGGCCTCAGCCCAGCCGTACATGATCGCCGCCGACTGGTCGCTGCGGGCGGCGCACCACTCGAGCCCGCCACCGGCGAGCATCCACTGGATCTGGTTGTCGAGCAGCACCAGCGTCGCCACCGCCGGCGTGTTGTAGGTCTGGTCGGCGACCGAGTTGTCGAGCGCGATCCCGAGGTCGATCGAGGCCGGGATCCAGCGCCCGCCCGACGTCAGCGTGCGGATCCGCTCGACCGCAGCCGGCGAGCACGCCGCCAGCCACAGCCCACCGTCGGCGGCGAAGCACTTCTGCGGGGCGAAGTAGTAGACGTCGACCTCGCTCGGGTTCCAGCGCAACCCGCCGGCCCCCGAGGTGGCGTCGACCGCCACGAGGGCCCCCGGGTCGGCTCCGACGGGGCGGCGCAGCTGCATCGCCACACCGGTCGACGTCTCGTTGTGGGTCAGCGCGTAGAGGTCGATGCCGGACTCGGCGGTGGCCTCGGGGTGGTCGCCGGTGGCGCTTTCGACGACCGACGGGTCCTTGAGGTGCGGCGCCTTGGCGCACACCTCGGCGAACTTCGACGAGAACTCACCGAACACCAGGTGCTGGCTGCGGGCCTCGACGAGCCCGAAGCTGGCGGCGTCCCAGAACACGGTGGTGCCACCGTTGCCGAGCACGATCTCCCAGCCGTCGGGCAGGCTGAACAGGTCGCCCAGCCCGGCGCGGATCGACCCGACCAGCTGCTTGACCTGCGGCTTGCGGTGCGACGTGCCCATGATCGTCGACCCGGCGGCGACGATCGCCTCGATCTGTTCCGGGCGGACTTTCGACGGGCCGCAACCGAAACGGCCGTCGGCCGGGAGGATCGCAGGATCGAGCTGGAGGTGGGGGGTCGTCACGTCGTCGCAGGGGACCGGCGCCCCCCCCACCCCCCCCCCCCGCGGGCGCCCCCCCCG
>JAEZFY010000355.1 GCA_023417265.1 Actinomycetes bacterium
GTGCAGCGACGGCCTCGTCGACGAGGTCGACGACGACGTGATCATCGGTGTGCTCGCCGAACACGAGGACCCGCAAGCCGCCGCGCAGGCGCTCGTCGACGCCGCCAACGCGGCTGGCGGCCGCGACAACATCTCGGTGATCGTGGTCGACGTCGTCGCCGGCGACGATCCGCCCGACCCCACCCAGGAGTTCGACGTCGTACCGGTGTGGCGTGACGACGACGGCGAGCGCACCGCCGAGACGGCCATCATCGGCGACGGCATCGTCGCCGACCCGCTCGACGAACCCGACGACACCGACGCGGCCGCGGCCGACGGCGACACGCCATCCGGCGACGACACCGCCCCCGCCACGGCCACCGCCACGAGTGACGCCGTCACCACCGACGCCGCAGCGCCGCGCCTGCCGGCGACGAAACCGTTCGACGGGGCCGCCGACCTGGCCACACCGACGCGCAGCCGCGGCGGGCGGCTCGTGCGCTTCCTCCTCACGATCGGCGTCGCCGCGGTGCTGATCTTCGGTGGCGTACTCGCTGCGGCGTGGGCCCGCAGCGGCTACTTCATCGCCTTCGACGACGACGACCAGGTCGTCGTGTACCAAGGCCAGAAGGGCACCGTGCTGTGGGTGTTCAACCCGACCGCCGAGGCCCGCGCCAACTTCACCCGCCAGGAGCTCGACGCGGCGTCGATCGAGTTCGTCGAATCGGAGCCCGAGTACGAGACGCTCGACAGCGCCCTGCGGGCCGTGCAGGACTGGCTCCAGCCAGCCACACCGCCGACCACCATCCCGGCCACCACTCCGGCCACCGCGCCCGCCACCACCGCACCCGACAGCACACCCGCCCGGCCGACCACCACCACCGCGCGTCCGGTCGACACCGCCTCGCCATGAACCAGATCGCCCCGGAGGTGCGGCGGCGGCGATGGACCGAACTGACCCTGATCGTCATGGCGGCGATCATCACCGGCGCCGCCTACACGCTCGCCTCGCTCGGCGCCAACGCCGTCATCCCGGCCCGGATCGGCCCGTTCCTCGGGCTCCTGCTCGGCCTGATCGTGGTCGCCCACCTCGCCGTGCGGATCTTCGCCCGCGGTGCCGACCCGACCCTGCTCCCGCTCGCGGTGCTGCTGCACGGCCTCGGCTACGTGATGATCACCCGCCTCGACGATCAACTCGCCGGCCTCCAATCGGCGTGGAG
Organism: Actinomycetes bacterium; assembly: GCA_023417265.1. GTDB lineage: Bacteria > Actinomycetota > Acidimicrobiia > Acidimicrobiales > Ilumatobacteraceae > Ilumatobacter. Next base: position 1,200 of record JAEZFY010000355.1, read on the forward strand.
CCTCGTCGCGATCGGGGCGTTCGTGGCGACGCTGCTGTTCGTCCAGCGCCCGGGCGACCTCGCCCGCTACCGCTGGTCGCTGTTCTTCCTCGGCGCCGTGCTGCTCGTCCTCCCGCTCGTCCCCGGCCTCGGCACCACCATCAACGGGGCCCGGATCTGGGTCAACCTCGGGCCGCTCAACTTCCAACCCGGCGAGTTCGCCAAAGTCGGCCTGGCCGTGTTCTTCGCGGCCTACCTCGCCGACCGCCGCGAACTGATCGCGGCGTCGACGTGGAAGGTCGGCTTCCTCCGCCTCCCCGACCCGCAATACCTGCTCCCGATCCTCGTCGCCTGGGGCTTCGCCGTGATGGTGATGGTCGGCCAGCGCGACCTCGGCTCGTCACTGCTGTTCTTCACGCTGTTCGTCGTGATGATGTGGGTCGCCACCGAACGCGTCGCCTACCTCGTGCTCGGCATGCTGATGTTCGCCGGCGCCGCCTACGCGTCGTGGAACATGTTCGACCACGTCAAGGTGCGCGTCAGCATCTGGCGCGACCCGTGGGCCGACGAGTACGACAAGGGCTTCCAGATCGTGCAAGCCCTCTACGGCATCGGCGACGGCGGCATCACCGGCACCGGGCTCGGACGCGGCAGCCCCGACAAGGTGCCCGAGGCGCAGAACGACTTCATCTTCGCCGCGCTCGGCGAAGAGCTCGGCCTGCTCGGCGCCACCGGCATCCTCGTCTGCTACCTCTTGATCATCGGCGCCGGGCTACGCGTCGCCCTGCGCACCGACCGGCCGTTCGAGAAGCTGCTCGCCACCGGCCTCACCACCATCGTCGGCGTACAGGCGTTCATCATCATCGGCGGCGTCATCAAGGTCGTGCCGCTGACCGGCATCACCTTGCCGTTCGTCAGCTACGGCGGCTCGTCGCTGCTGTCGAACTACATCATCCTGGCGATCCTGCTGCGACTCAGCGACGCCGGCGCGCGCCGGCTCGGTGAGCTCCCCGACCAACCAACCCCGCGCGAACGCTGGGCGGCGTGGCGCCTGCGCCGCCGCGCCAAGCGCCAGGGCACGCTCACCGACGTGCTCGATCCGGCCAGCGCGCGCACCCGCGGGCGGGTCCGGAGGGTCGGCGCATGAACCGCCAGATCCGCCAGCTCGCGTTCGTGCTGATGGCGTTGTACGTCACGCTGTTCGTCGCCCTCAACTACTGGCAGGTCGAACACACCGAGGAGCTCGCCTCCGAAGCCGGCAACACCCGCGCCCGGATCCGCGAGTTCAACCACCCCCGCGGGCAGATCCTCAGCGCCGACGGGGTCGTGCTGGCGTGCTCGCGCGAGATCGCCGGGGCCCCGTTCGTCGACGAGTGCCGCCAGGAGTGCAGCGACGTGCCGCTGCCGTCACCCGACCAGGCGGCCGGCAGCGACGTCGAGTTCCAGCGGCTCTACCCGACGTGCGACCTGTTCGCCCAGGTGGTCGGCTACTCGACGTTCGGGCTCGGCTCGACGCAGATCGAACGCACCCGCAACGACGTGCTCGTCGGCAACACACTCACCCAACAAGTCGGCGCGCTCGACGACCTGTTCGATCCCAACCTCGACGTGTCCGGCAGCGTGCGCCTCACCTTGCGCGAAGACATGCAGCGCACCGCCAAGTTCGTGCTCGGCCCCCGGGAAGGCGCGGTGGTGATGCTCGAAGTCGCCACCGGGGCCGTGACGGCGATGTGGAGCTACCCCAGTTTCGACCCCAACCTCGTCGCTCAACCCGACTACAACGGCGCCTACGACTATCTCACCGCGCTGCAGAACGACCCCGGCGACCCGCTCCTCGCCAACTCCTACCAGCAGCGCTACATGCCCGGCTCGACGTTCAAGGTGCTCACCACCGGGGCCGGGTTCGACGCCGGCGTGCTGACCCTCGACCGCGTGTTCGAGAACCTGCGCGAGTGGGAGCCCCCGCAGACCAACGACCCGATCCAGAACTACGACAACAGCGTGTGCGGCGGCGACATGACCGAAGTGTTCGCCCGCTCCTGCAACATCCCATTCGCCCAGACCGCGATCGAGCTCGGCCCGCAGCGCTTCCAGGAGATGATGGCCCGCTGGGGCATCGGCGAACGGATCCCGATCGACCTGCCCGGCGCAGCGGCGTCGACGATCGGCGACTTCACCAACATCGCCGACAACCTGCCGCTGTTGGCGATGCGCGGGTTCGGCCAGAACGAAGACCAGATGGTGCCGATCCACATGGCGATGGTCGCCGCGACCGTCGCCAACAACGGCGACATGATGGCCCCCTACGTCGTCGACACCGAACTCGACCACGACGGCAACGTGCTCGCCCGCACCGAACCCGAGGTGTGGAAGCGCCCGATCAGCCGCCAGACCGCCGGCATCCTCCAAGGGCTGATGGTGCAAGTCGCCGAGCGCGGCACGGCGAGCTGCTGCATCGCCCTCGAGGGCGGCATCCCGGTCGCCGCCAAGACCGGCACCGCCCAGCTCAACGGGCCCGGTGAACCTGAACGCTCGCACGCCTGGATCGTCGCCTACGCCCCCGCCGACGCACCCCGCTACGCCGTGGCGGTGATGATCGAAGGCACCAGCGAGGACATCTCGGCGTCCACCGGTGGGCGCCTCGCCGGACCCGTCGCCAAGGCGATGCTCGACGCTGTGCTCGCCGCCGACGCGGCCGAAGCCGCCGCCGCGGCCACCGTGCCCCCCGCCTCCGTGCCGCCGGCACCGTCCGGGACGGCAGCCCCGTGAGCACCCGCCCGGCCGATGACGGCCAACGCCGAGAGGCCGTCGGTATCCTCGGAGGGCGGTCCGAGCGCCGCCGATCCTTATGAGCAACGCAGGTGGCGCCACGGTCATCAACGACCGGTACGAGATACACAAGCGCGTCGGACGCGGCGGCATGGCCGACGTGTTCCTCGCCCGCGACCGCCTGCTCGACCGGCAGGTCGCGATCAAGGTCCTGTTCCCCGAGTTCGCGGTCGACCCGAACTTCGTCGAACGCTTCCGCCGCGAAGCCCAAGCAGCGGCCAACCTGAGCCACCCGAACATCGTCTCGGTGTACGACTGGGGCAAGTACGAAGGCACCTACTTCATCGCCATGGAGTACGTGCACGGGCGCTCCCTCGCCGAGATCCTGAAGACCAACACCCGGCTCACCCCCAAGCAGGGTGCCGAGATCGCCTCCGAGGTCGCCGCCGCGCTCGGGCATGCCCACGAAGCCGGGCTGGCGCACCGCGACATCAAGCCGGCCAACGTGATGATCGGCTCCAACGGGCAGGTCAAGGTCGCCGACTTCGGCATCGCCCGGGCGATGAACTCGGCCACCGAATCGAACCTCACCCAGGCCGGCTCGGTGATGGGCACCGCCTCGTACTTCTCGCCCGAGCAGGCCCAAGGTGCCCAGCCCGACCCGCGCAGCGACCTCTACTCACTCGGCATCGTGATGTACGAGATGATCGCCGGACGGCCCCCGTTCCAAGGCGAGAACCCGGTGGCGATCGCCTACAAGCAGGTGCACGACCAACCGACCCCGCTGAACAAGCTCGTCGACGGCGTGCCCCGGGCGTTCGAGGCGATCGTCGCCAAGCTGCTCGCCAAGGACCCCAAGCTGCGCTACCCGTCGGCCCACGCGCTGCGCGACGATCTGCGTCGCTTCCGCAACGGCGAGCAGGTGCAGGCGCTCGTCGCCGCGGCAGCCCGCCCCGGCACCCCCGCCGGCGGTGTCCCCCGCCCGGCAGCACCCACCGCACCGGTGCCCGGCCAGCTGCCGGCCCGCCCCGGCGGTGCCG
>JAEZFY010000356.1 GCA_023417265.1 Actinomycetes bacterium
CGGCGCACTGCGGGGCCCCTCCAGCGCGGTCTGTCAGGTCCGTTTCACACGCCGTTCACGCGGTTCACACCGTCGTGTCATGCGCGCTGTGCATGTTGGCCCCGTGACACGGCCCGCTCCTGCGTACCCCCTCACGTCAGCCGTTTCCCCCTTAACAATTGATGGTGACGGCGCGCAAGATCCTCACCCCCTCGAGCATCTGACGCCGCAGGAGCGGGCCGTGTACGTCGTCTTGGCCGAGCACCCCGGGCGGGTCCTCAGCCGCGCCGAACTCGCGCGGCGAGCGGGCATCGCCGATCTCAGCGCCCGCCGCTGCGACTCCCTGATCGTCGGCATCCGTCGCCAGGTCGGACCCGACCGGGTGCGCACCGTGCGCCGCCGCGGCTGGATGCTCGTCGCGTGATCAACGCCCTCTGCGCAACCCACCAGAAAGGTCAGTGAATGAAGCTCGTGACTGCGGTCGTCAAGCCGTTCAAGCTCGACGATGTGAAAGAGGCGCTGCGCGCGGCCGGTGTCGCCGGCATGACGGTCAGCGAGGTGCGTGGGTTCGGCCGCCAAGGCGGACACTCCGAGACCTACCGCGGCGCCGAGTACCAGATCGACTTCGTCCCCAAGGTCATGATCGAGATCCTGACCGACGACTCGATCACCGACGCGGTCGTCGATGCGATCGCCACGGCGGCCGCCACCGGGAAGATCGGCGACGGCAAGGTGTGGGTGCGCGACGTCGACCGGGTCGTGCGGATCCGCACCGGGGAGGAAGGCGCCGAGGCGATCTGAGGTTCGGCCCCCCGGTCTCTCAGGTCGCGACCGCGCCCGTGCTCGTGCCTCTCCCCCAGCGTTCTGTTAACAGAGTGTTTCCGAGCTAGCGTGAGCGGCCCGGGACCCGCCCGTCAGGAGCAGCCATGAAACTCGTCACTGCCGTCGTCAAGCCGTTCAAGCTCGAGGAGGTGAAGGACGCCCTCAAGGCGATCAACGTCGCCGGGCTCACCACCGCCGAGGTGCGCGGGTTCGGCCGCCAGGGCGGCCACACCGAGACCTACCGCGGCGCCGAGTACCAGATCGACTTCGTCCCCAAGGTCCTGATCGAGGTCGTCGTCGACGACGCCGCGGTCGACGGGGTGGTCGACGCGATCGCCAAGGCCGCCCAGACCGGCAAGATCGGCGACGGCAAGATCTGGGTGACGGGTGTCGACCGGATCGTGCGGATCCGGACCGGCGAAGAGGGTGCCGACGCGATCTGATCGATCGCCGACCGAGCGCGCTGCCGGCCCCGCATGCCGCGCCCGCGCGCCGGCCCAGCTACGTTCGTCGGCATGACCGACCTGGCGGACCCCCCCGCAGCAGCGTCGACCCGCTGGACTGCGCAATGGAAGGAGCTCAAGGCCGAGGTCATCGACACCGGTTTGTGCACCGGCTGTTCGGGGTGTGTCGTCACGTGTCCGCACGACGTGATCGGGTACGAGCACGAGGAGGGCAAGTACCTCCCGTTCCACCTCGAAGACGAGCTCGGCCCCGACAACTGCATCCACGGCGAGAAGGGATGCACGACGTGCACGCGAGCGTGCCCGCGCTTTCGTGCATGGGAGACGTCGGCTGACCTGCACCTGTTCGGGCGCACCCGCGAGCCCGACGAGATGGCCGGGGTGTGGCGACAGCTCTACCTCACCCGGGCCTCGGACGACTTCGTGCACCGCAACGGCCAAGACGGCGGGCTCGTGTCGGCGATGCTGATCTGGCTGCGCGAGCACGACTACATCGACGCCGCGTTGGTGTCGGGCGTCGAGGACGACGACCGGTGGAAGGCCAAGCCGCAGGTGGTGTCCACCCGCGACGAGATCCTCGCCACGGCGGGCAGCCGCTACACGTACTGCGCCAACCCACTGGCGTTGCCCGAAGCACGCGCCCAAGGGTTCGAGCGCTTGGCGCTGGTGGGCATGGGCTGCCAGACGTCGTCACCGCCGGTGATGTGGGACCGCAAGGCCGGCAAGGTGTCGCGGCCATTCCTGTTCAACATCGGGCTGTTGTGCTCGAAGACGTTCGACGACGCGATCTTCACCGAGCTGTTCGAGGCCAAGTACGGCTTGGCCAAACAGGACATGGTCAAGATGAACATCAAGGGCGTCTTCCAGATCTGGATGAAGGACGGCTCGTACCACGAGATCGACCTCAAGGAGTGCCACGCCTGGACCCGCACCGGCTGCAAGCACTGCCCCGACTTCGCGGCCGAGCACGCCGACGTGTCGACCGGTGGCATCGGCATCGACAACGACTGGACGCTGACGATCGTGCGCACCGAACTCGGCGAGGCCGTGATCGAGCGGATGATCGCCGACGGCACGATCATCAGCAAGCCCGCCCAGGAGGACCCCGAGGCGATGCGTCTGCTGCGCCTGCTGTCGATCGTCAGCCGCCGACGCTGGCCGGCCGACGCCGACCCGGCCCCGGCGATCGGCGTCCCGCCCCCGAAGAAGAAGCCTGCCGCGGCCGCCCCGCCGGCACCCTGACAGCGCCGGAATCCGATCCGGCCCGGCATCCTGTGGCCCCATGAGCATCGATCCCGATCTGCAGGCCCTCGCCACCACCACCAACTTCGCCGCCCTGAGCACGCTCGCCGCCGACGGCCAGCCGCGGACGCACATGATGTGGATCGACGCCGACGACGAGCACGTGATCTTCAACACCGATCTCGCCCGCGCCAAGTTCGCCGACATCGAGCGCGATCCGCGCGTGACCGTCACCGTGATCGACCAGGCCAACCCGTACCGGTACGTCGAAGCGCGTGGCCGCGTGGTGGCCGCGGTCACCGGCGACGAGGCCGCGGCGCACATCAACGCCCTGTCGCAGCGCTACATGGCGAAGGACTACTGGGGCGACACGAGCGGCCGCGTGATCGTCAAGATCGCCCCGGCCAAGCTCCACAAGAACGGCTTCTGACGGCGGGCGGCGCCGCCTGCGCAGCGGTCAGCGGCAGGCGGCGAGGTCGGCCTGGAACTCGGCCAGGCTCTCGAGCGCGTCGGCGTTGTCGCTGGCGGCACGGTCGGCGATGTCGTCGAGCATGTCGCCCTCGTAGCCGCTGATCTTCTCGCGCATGCACTCGGCGGCGGCGGCGTCGATGGTGCCGTCGGCGAGCAGCGAGTCGACGACCTCGACGGCGAGCTCCTTGGCCGGCGGGGCCGAGGCCCCACACGCGGTGAGCACGGAGCCGCCGAGGACGGCGAGGGCGACGAGCGAACGACGAGTCACAGTGGCCCGAGGCTATCGGCGAGCTCGACGGCGCGGGCGAACACGGCGTCGAGCATCGGCTCGGTGAGCCGCCCCGTGAAGGTGTTCTGCTGGCTCGGATGGAACGAGCACAGCAGCGTGATGCCGTTGGCCAGCCGGTGTTCGGCGAGATGCCCGAACTTCGGCTTCGGGCGCAGCTCGAAGTGGCGGGCAGCGGCGTCGAGAGCGATCGCCCCGAGGCACACGATCACGCGCAGCTCGGGGAACAGCGCCAGCTCACGCGTGAGGAACGGGGCGCAGGTCGCCCGTTCGGCGGGAAGCGGCTTGTTGTCGGGTGGCGCGCAGCGCACCGAGGCGGTCACCCACGCGCCGTGCAGCGTGAGCCCGTCGTCGCGATGGTCGGACGTCGGCTGGCTGGCGAGCCCGGCGCGATGCATCGCCCGGAACAGCCAGTCGCCGCTGCGGTCGCCGGTGAACATCCTCCCGGTTCGGTTGGCCCCGTGCGCGGCCGGGGCCAGGCCGAGCACGAAGATGCGCGCCGCCGGATCGCCGAACGGGGGCACCGCCCGGCCCCAGTACTCCTCGTCGCGGAACGCCGCCCCGCGTTCCGCCGCCACCCGCACGCGCCACGCGACGAGCCGCGGGCACGCCCGGCAGGCGACGACGTCGGCCTGCAACGCGGCGAGTGAATCCATGCGTGCACCCTACGGACCGCACTCTGCGGCGCGCCGTGGGGCGGCCGGTCGGGAGCGCGGTTTCGCAAGTAGGTTGGACACCACGATGGCCCGCAGCACCCGCGCCAAGCCGCCCAAGCCGACCACGATCCTGCTGGTGCGCCACGGGCAGACGCCGACCACCGG
>JAEZFY010000358.1 GCA_023417265.1 Actinomycetes bacterium
GGACGTGCACCGGCACGTCGGGACGCGTCGGAGCCACGCGGCGACCCGAACGCGAGTCGTACAGCGTTTCGACACCTGCATATCCGAGCCCCCCAACCGCACCCACGCCGACCACCGCGGTGATGAACGCGGCGAGCGTGGCCTTGCGCCGCCGCGCTCGGATCGCTGTCACGCAGCCGCTCCGCTGGGGCTCGCGCCGTACAGCCCGCGGGCGGCGATCACGGCGAGTACGTCCTCGGTCACGAGATAGTCGAGCGGCCGCCCGTCGACCCACCGATCGCGCAGGTCGGTGCTCGAGACTTCGAGGCGCGGCACCTCGATCCGGATCCAATCGATGTCGGGGTCGAGTTCGGCGGGCTGCCCCGGGCGATCGACGACCACGAGGCGTGCCTGGGCGATGACCTCGTCGGCGCGCTCCCAGGTGTGGATCCCGGCGGCGGCGTCGTCGCCGAGCACCACATAGAACTCGGCGCCCGGGTAGTCGTCAGCAAGGTAGCCGAGCGTGTCGGCGGTGTACGAGTGCCCACCGACCCGGATCTCGACGTCGCCGGCGGTCAATCGCGGCACGTTGGCGACTGCCGCCTGCACCATCGCCAGGCGATCCAGCGCCGGCGTGATCGGCCGGCTGCCGACCTTCTGCCACGGCACGTTGTTGACCATCATGATCACCGAGTGCAGGTCCAGTGAGTGGGCGACGTTGATCGCGGTCACCAAGTGGCCGACGTGTGGCGGGTCGAACGTGCCGCCGAACACCCCGATCCGCAGAGCAGACGTCTCGGCTGGCACGACGGGCGAGCCTAACCGCTCCGACCCCATGCGCGCTTGACAGGTCTGGTACTCTGGCAAGCCGGTTCACGTCCGCGCACATACCCGCGGACACCGGCGCATCCCTCCCCCCAGCGACCACACAGATGTGGGCAACTAGCAGGGGAAACCCCCGTTCCTGGCGCAGCGTAGCGGGGTTTGCGAGATCCGCCTCACTGCGCCGAAGTTTCCAACTCCTCTCCAGATCCCCCCACCCCCCGCACACTCCCCGCCGAATTCCCGTGGCGTTTGTCACATCGCCGGCGGGGAATCATGACAACGAAGAACGGTTGTACGTATCACCATGAATGACTCGATTGGCCTCTACCTGAACGACATCGGCAAGGTCCCGCTGCTCACTGCCGAGGACGAGCGCGAGCTGTCGCGCGTCATCGAGCAGGGTCGCGAAGCTGCCGAGCTGCTCGAGGGCGGCAAGCGTTCGGCCGATCTGAAGGCCAAGGTCGCCGCTGCCGCCGAGGCCAAGGACCGCTTCATCCGCGCCAACCTGCGCCTCGTGGTCTCGATCGCTCGCCGCTACCCGCTGCCCCAGGGCATGGACCTGCTCGACCTGATCCAGGAAGGCAACCTCGGCCTCGAGCACGCCGTCGACAAGTTCGACTGGCGCCGTGGCTTCAAGTTCTCGACGTACGCGACGTTCTGGATCCGCCAGGCGATCGGCCGTGCGCTCGACCAGAAGGCCAGCCTGATCCGGATCCCCGGCGATCGTTCGGCGTCGCTGCGGGCCGCCCTGCGCCAGGCGTCCGGCGACGGCGAAACGCTCGACTCGCAGAACGCCGAACTGCACCGCCTCACGACCCCCGTCAGCCTCGACAAGACCGTCGGCGACGACGGCGATGCCACGCTCGGCGACCTGATGGCCAACGGCGACGGCACCCCCGAGGACGCCGTCATGGCGCTCGTCGACAGCGACCTGCTCGACGAGCTGCTGGGCACGCTCGACGCTCGCGCCCGCTACGCGGTCGAAGCTCGCTTCGGCCTGCTCGACGGCGAGCGCAAGAGCTTCCGCGAGGTCGGCGAGAGCCTCGGCGTCACCGCCGAAGCGGCGCGTCGCCTCGTCAGCCGGGCGGTCGCCGGCCTCCGCGACGACGCCGAACGGATTCTGGCTGTCTGAGCTTCCGTCACCCGGCGACGCACGCCCTGCCGGGTGACAACCCAATTCTGCGTATCGAACCCCGGCCGGTGATCTGGCCGGGGTTCGGCTTTTCCCGACGGATAGCCTCAGGACTCATGGCGAAGGACTGGTCACCCGACTCGTGGCGCGGGTTCCCGATCAAACAGCAGCCGCAGTGGCCTGACCCGGCGGGGCTCGACCGAGCCCTCAAGCAGATCCACCAATTTCCGCCGCTCGTGTTCGCCGGCGAGGCCCGCTCGCTGCAGACCGGCCTCGCCCAAGTGGCCGCCGGCAACGCGTTCCTGCTCCAGGCCGGCGACTGCGCCGAGAGCTTCGAGGAGTTCTCCGCCGACAACATCCGCGAGAAGTTGCGGGTCATCTTGCAGATGGCGATCGTGCTCACCTACTCGATGGGTGTACCGGTGATGAAGGTCGGTCGTCTCGCCGGCCAGTTCGCCAAGCCCCGCTCGGCCGACTTCGAACGGATCGGCGACATCGACCTGCCGTCGTTCCGCGGCCACATCGTCAACGGCGAAGCCCCCACCGATGCCGCCCGGGTTCCCGACCCGGAACGGCTCGTGCAGGCGTACCACCAGTCGGCGGCCACGCTCAACCTCGTGCGGGCATTCACCAAAGGTGGCTACGCAGCCCTCGACCGGGTGCACTCGTGGACCCAAGAATTCGTCGCGTCCAGCCCAGCCGGTCAGCGCTACGACCAGCTCGCGGCCGAGATCGATCGGGCCCTGCGGTTCATGGCCGCCACCGGGATGGAGGTCGAGTCCAATCCGGCCCTGCGCGAAGTCGACGTGTGGACCAGCCACGAGGCGCTGCTGCTCCCGTACGAGGAGGCCCTCACCCGCCAGGACTCCACCACCGGTGCCTGGTACGACTGCTCGGCGCACATGCTCTGGATCGGCGAACGCACCCGCGACCTCGACGGGGCGCACGTCGAGTTCCTGCGCGGCGTCGGCAACCCGATCGGTTGCAAGGTCGGCCCGTCGATGACCGGCGAAGAGCTGATCCGGTTGTGTGAGACGCTCAACCCGGCCCGGATCCCCGGCCGCCTCACCCTGATCACCCGGATGGGCGCCGACAAGATCGACGCCGGGCTACGCCCGCTGCTGCGGGCAGTGAAGGATGCCGGCCATCCCGTCGTGTGGGCGTGCGACCCGATGCACGGCAACACGTACACCAGCGAAACCGGCCGCAAGACGCGCCACTTCGACGCCGTCGTCGCCGAGATCGAAGGGTTCGTGCGGGCCCACCGGGCGGAGGGCACGTGGCCCGGCGGCATCCACGTCGAGCTCACCGGGGAAGACGTCACCGAGTGCGTCGGCGGCTCGGACGAACTCAGCGAGGCCCAGCTCGACCGGCGGTACGAATCGGTGTGCGACCCACGGCTCAACGGCCGCCAGTCGCTCGACCTCGCGTTCCACACCGCCGAGCTGATCCGCGGCTGACATGCGCGCCCTCCAACTGGCCACCACCTGGCCGGTGGAGCACGTCGCGGTGGTCGCCGTCACGCCGGCGGGCGCGCACACGCTCGGCCCCACCGAGCACCGCTTCCGGCTGGCTTCGATCTCCAAGCCGCTCGCCGCGTGGGCGCTGTTGATCGCGGTCGAGGAGGGCGTGATCGAACTCGACGCACCGCTCGACCCGGCCGAAGACGCCGTGCCCGAGGGCGTCACCATGCGCCACCTGCTCGCTCACGCGGCGGGGTTCGGTTTCGACGGCGACGAGCCGATCGCCCGGCCCGAGCGACGCCGGATCTACTCGAACACCGGCATCGAACGCGCCGCCGAGGCACTCGCCCGCCGAGCCGAGATGCCGTTCGCCACCTATCTGCACGAGGCCGTGTTCGCCCCGCTCGGGATGACCGCCACCGAGCTGCGCGGCTCGCCCGCCCATGGCGTCTGGTCGCACATCGCCGACATGCACCGCTTCTTGCGTGAGGTCATGCGGCCGCAGCTGATCAGCGTCGCCACCCGCGACGAAGCCGTCCGCCCGCAGTACCCGGAGCTCGGGGGTATCGTTCCCGGCGTGGGCAGCTTTCAGCCATGCCCGTGGGGAATCGGGTTCGAGCTCCATGGCGCCAAGTCCCCGCACTGGATGGGTCGCACCAACTCGCCGGCCACGTACGGCCACTTCGGCGGGGCGGGCACGATGATGTGGATCGACCCCGATGCGGCCACCGGCACCGTTGCGCTCACCGACCGACCCTTCGATCAGTGGTCGATCGAGGCGATGCGGCTGTGGCCCGAGTACTCCGACGCGCTGCTTGCGGAGGCGGCCGGCGGATGACGTTCCAGCCCGGCGACCGCGTGCGGTGGCAGACCACCGGCGAGGACGGGCTGCCGCTCGTGCGCTACGGATTCGTCGGCGCTGGTGTGCACAACGGCGAAGTCCGCGTGATGTTCGACGGTCAACTCAAGAGCAACACCTTGCTCCCAGCTGACGACATCGCCCACGTTCACGTCACCAACATCGAGCTGCGGGTCACCGGGATCGATCTGCTCGCCGACCCGGCGATGTGCCAGGGACTGGTGCACCTGTGGTCGGCCGAGGCCGACGAGGCCGGGCTCGACCTCGGCCCGATCCGGTTGCTGCCCCACCACACCCGCGGCGACACGATGCCCGTTCCGCTCGCGCACGTCGAAGCGGGCGGCGTGCACTACGTGCTCCAGGCGTGCCCCGCGCGTGACGACATGGTGTGCGTCCGGGCCGCCCCGGCCCCACTCGGCTAAGCCGGGCTGAGCGCCGCTGCGGCTTCCGACTTGATCCGCTTGTAGTCGACCTTGCCGTTCGGGGCGCGCCCGATCGTCGCCACCGCGAGCACCCGCTTGGGCGCCTTGTAGGCCGCCAGCGACTTGCGCACCTCGGCGATCAGGTCGGCTTCGTCGAGCGCAGCCCCGTCGCGCAACTCGACGACTCCGGTGACGGCCTCGCCATACTTCTCGTCGGGGACCCCGACGACGACGGCGTCGAGCACCGCCGGGTGGCGCTTGAGCGCTTCTTCGACCTCTTCGGGGAACACCTTTTCGCCGCCAGTGTTGATGCACACCGAGCCACGGCCGAGCAGGGTGATCTTGCCGTCGGCGTCGACGGTGGCGTAGTCGCCCGGGCACGAGTACCGGCGGCCGTCGATCTCGAGGAACGTGCGTGCCGTCTTCTCCGGATCCTTGTAGTAGCCGAGCGGCACGCGTCCGCCGACGGCGAGCCGCCCGACCTCACCCGAACCGGGGGCCACCGGACGGTTGAACTCGTCGATCACGATCGAGTTCGGCGTCAGCTCGAACTTGGCGGTCGCCGCCTCGGCCCCTGCCGCCGACAGCGAGGCCCCCATCCCGAGCGCTTCCGACGACGAGAACGCGTCGAGCAGGAGCATCCCGGGATGATGGCGCAGCAGCCCTTGCTTGGTCTCCTGGCTCCACATCACACCCGAAGAGGCGACCGCGACCAGGCTCGACAAGTCCCACCGGCCGGGGTTGGTGTCGAGCGCCTGGAGGATCGGCTTGGCGAACGCGTCACCGACGATCGCCAGCGACTGCACCGCTTCGCGCTCGATCGTGTCGAGCAGTTCGACCGGGTCGAACTGGCGCCCCTCGAGGGTGACGATCGAACCGCCCCCGGCCAGGGTGACGAGGCCGGGGAAGTTACCGGTGCCGTGCATCTGGGGACACGCCGGGAGATAGCGGCGGCCCGGCCCCGCTTCGGCCAGCCCGGCCCGATGGGCGTCGTAGTCGGTGTCGTCGCCGAGCGGTGCGGTCAGCGTGCCCGCCAGCAGTACGGCGAGATCGTCCTGGCGCCACATCACGCCCTTGGGCATGCCGGTCGTGCCGCCGGTGTACAAGAAGTTGAGATCGTCTCCGGACCGCCCCCACGGCGGGATCACTCGGCCGGTCGGCGTCGCCGCGGCGGTCTCGTAGGGCACCGCCCAGTCGGGGCACGGATGCGATCCGTCGTCGACCCACAACCACGTGCGGATCGCCGGGAGGTCGGCTCGAATCGGTTCGATCGTCGGCACGAACGTGCCGTGGAACACGACCGCCCCGGCGTCGCAGTTGTCCCACAGGTAGCGCAGCTCGTCGGCCGTGTAGCGATAGTTCGTGTTGACCGGCACGAACGCGGCCTTGAACGCCGCGAACATCGACTCCATGTACTCCGGTGAGTTGTACAGGTACTGGGCGACCGCCTGCTGATGCTGCAACCCGGCGTCGAGGAGGTAGCGGGCGACCCCGTCGGCGCGCTGGTCGACCTCACGCCACGTCGCCCGGCGGCCGCCGTGGATCAGGCAGTCCTGGTCGCCGAACGCGTCGGCCGAGTTCTCCCACAGATGCGCGAAGTTCCAATCCCCCATAGGGGCTCACGTCTAGCAGCCGACCGATCGGGCGTCCGCATCGAGCCGCCCGGACGGCTGTGCTCGGCTCGGCTCAGCTCAGACGTTCGATGACCATTGCCATGCCTTGCCCACCGCCGACGCACATCGACTCCACGCCGTACTGCTTGTCGTGGTACTGCAGGTTGTGGATCAGGGTGGTCATGATCCGGGCGCCGGTCATGCCGAACGGGTGGCCGACGGCGATCGCCCCGCCGCTGACGTTGAGCTTGTCGAACGGGATGCCGAGGCGCTTGGCCGACGGCACGACCTGGGCGGCGAAGGCCTCGTTGATCTCGAACAGGTCGATGTCATCGACGCTCATACCCGCCCGACCGAGCGCCTGGCGGATCGCCTCGACCGGGCCGAGCCCCATGATCTCGGGATTGAGGCCGGTGACGCCCGACGACACGATCCGGGCGAGCGGCGTGAGGCCGAGTTCGGCAGCCTTGGCGTCGCTCATCACGAGCACCGCCGCGGCGCCGTCGTTGAGCGGGCAGGCGTTGCCGGCGGTGACGGTGCCGTCGGGACGGAACACGGGCTTCAGTCCGGCCAGGCCCTCGACGGTGGTGCCGGCGCGCGGCCCGTCGTCCTTGGCGACGACGGAGCCGTCGGGCAGCGTGAGCGGAGTGATCTCCTCGGCCCAGAAACCCGACTCGACGCCGGCGACCGCGCGCTGCTGGCTGAGGGCCGCGAACTCGTCCTGCTCCTGACGGCTGACGTTCTCGTACTGGGCCACGTTCTCGGCCGTCTGCCCCATCGCGATGTAGAGATCGGGCAGGCCTTCGGGCGGGGTCCACGTGGGTGCCCCGCCCTCCGCACGCTCACGGGTGCGCGCCCCGGCCTCCTTGAAGCGCGGGTTCGGCGCGGTGTCACTGGCGCCCGAGCCGTAGCGGCTCACCGCTTCCACACCGGCGGCGATGAACACGTCACCCTCCCCCGCCTTGATCGCATGGGCGGCCATGCGGATCGTCTGCAGCGACGACGAGCAGTAGCGGTTGACGGTGACGCCCGGGACGTCGTCGAGCCCGGCCAATACGGCCACGGCCCGGCCGAGGTTGAAGCCGGCCTCACCGGCCGGCTGCCCGCAGCCCATGATCAGGTCTTCGACCTGATCGGGAGCGAGCGCCGGCACCTTGGCCAGCAGGGCGGTGACGATCTGGGCCGCCATGTCGTCGGGCCGCAGGTCGACCAGCGAGCCCTTGGCGGCGCGGCCGATCGGGCTTCGGGCGGTGGCGACGATCACAGCTTCGGTCATGCCCCGAGCGTAGTTACCGCCGGGTAGCGCGACTCAACCCGGGTCGTCGCTCAGCTGCCGAGTTCGCCGAGGTTGTAGTGCCGGCGGCAGAGGAGCTCGTAGCGCACGGTGTCGCCGAAGATCTTCTGGGCACCCGGCTCGGCGGTGTCGCCGATCACCACCGTGTCGCCCTCGTAGACGACGAAGTCGTTCACGACGCGGGCGTTGTGGGTGGCCCGCCCACCACACCAGCAGCGCGCCTCGACCTGCAGGGCCACGCGCTCGTCGGCGATCTCGAGCATCCGCTGGGTGCCGGCGAACAGGTGCCCACGGAAGTCGGTGATCAGCCCGAACGCGTACACGTCGACTTCCATGTCGTCGACGATCGTGGCGAGCTGGTCGCACTGGGCGGGCGAGTAGAACTGGACCTCGTCGCAGACCATGTAGTGCAGCGGCCAGTGCTGGATCGCCAACTGGTGCAGGTCGAGGTCGTCGTCGACTTGGATCGCCGGCGCCGCGACCCCGAGCCGGCTCGTGACCTGCATGCCTTCCCGGTCGAGTTTGGTGAGCAACAGGCCGTACAGCTCGCGGGCCGCGAGGTTGTGGTGGATCTGCAGCGCCAGCGTGCTTTTTCCGGATCCCATCGTGCCGAACGAGAAGCGCAGCGTCGCCATGAGGTCCGTGACCTTACCCTGGGGGTGTGCTGAGCTTGGGGAACGAGCCGGGTGCGCTCGCCCGGTGGCTCGCCTCCGAGGGGGTCGGCCGCGGCGACCGCGTCGGTGTCGCCCTCGCCCCCGAACTCGGGCTGGCGGTCGCCCTTCCCACCGGCGAATCGGCACTACTCGCCACCGCCGACGAGCGTGCCGCGGCGGACGCGCTCGACCGCGCCGAGCGGTCGGTCGGGCCGCGCTGGGTGTGGTGGGGGCGGGCGACCGCCGACCCGATCGCCCGCTTCGGGCTGCCGCTCGGGCGCTGCTGGGACGTGCTCACGGTGCACCGTTTGCTCGCCGGTGTGTGGCGCGCCGACCCGGGCGCGGTGTGGGCGTGGTTGCACGACCGCAACCTGACCGCGCTCCCCCGCCTCGGTCAGCTCGACCTGCTCGCTGTCCAGGCCGCGCCTGGGAGCGGAGCCGACGATCCGGAACAACCCGAGCAACCCGACGGCTACCTGCGCCCCGACTGGTTGGCCGGCGGGTGGGCGGCGACACCAGCACGCCTCGCCAGCTGGGCCGCGCTCGCCCTGCGCGCGGCCGACCTCCAGCA
>JAEZFY010000036.1 GCA_023417265.1 Actinomycetes bacterium
TCGCAGCATGGACATCCGACCGTCGGACACGGCCCTGGCCACCCAGCTGCACCCGCTCGTGCGCGCCCATCCCGAAACCGGCCGGCTCGGCCTGTTCGGCTGTATCGGGTACATCATCGGGATCGACGGCGTGCCCGACGACGAGGCCCTGCCGCTGCTCGTCGAGTTGCTCGCCTGGCAGACCCGCGACGAGTTCGTGTACCGGCACGCGTGGGAGCCGGGCATGCTCGTGATGTGGGACAACCGCTCGGTCCTGCACCGTGCGACCGGCGGCTACGAGGGCTACGCCCGCGAACTCCACCGCACGACCATCGGCGCCGGCTGACGCCGCCGCGCCAACCGTGTCAGCCTGGCTCGGGCAACACCTCCGCCGGGGCCAGCGATTCGCGCTGTTGCAGCGCGATCGCGGTGAGCACGAGGGCGATGCCCGCCAACTCGGCGGCTCCCGGCTGTTGGCCGAGGGCGATCCAGCCGACGGCGATCGCGGTGACCGGCAGGGTGGCCAGCAACAGGCTGAATCGGCGCACGGGAATCCGGCGCAGCACGTGCTGATCGATCCCGTACCCGAGCGCGTTCGAGAACACGCCCGTCAGCAGACACAGCACGAGCAACCCCGTCGACGTCCACACGTGCCCGCTGCCGGGGGCGCCGATCGGCGTCAACACCGCGGTACCGATCGCCAACCCGACCGCCAGCCCGCCGACCCCGGAACGCAGGTTGGCGACGCGCGAGCCGACGACGATGTACAGCGCCCACATCGCCGAGGCGGCGAGGATGAACGCCAGACCGGTCGGGTTGTCGCCGATCTCGAGCCCGCCCAACGTCAGCACCCCGGCGGCGGCCACGCTCACGGCGATCGCGTTGCGGCGGGTGCGGGTGGTCGCCGCGGCGACGGCGATCGGCCCGACGAACTCGATCGCCACACTGCTCCCGAGCGCGAGCCGATCGATGGCGAGGTAGAAGAACAGGTTCATCAACGCCGTGGCGATGCCGAACACGGCCGCCCCGGCGAGGGCCCGGCGGGTCCACCCCCGGAACCACCCGGGCGACACGGCGATCAGCGCCAGCGTCGCGCCGAGCACGCGCAGCCAGGCGACCGTGCGCGGCGCCACTTCGTCGAACAACCCGCCCGCGATCGCGGCGCCGGTGTACTGGGCGATCGCCGAGACGACGAACAACGCCTCGGGTGGCAATGCCGCGAGCGTGGCGCGCGGCGACTTGGTCACGGTCGGCGCGCGCGGCGGCGGACGCGGCCGGGGGTCAGTCGAACAGGTCGGGGTCGGTGCGGCAGATGTCGTCCCAGAGCGGCTGGAACTGGAACCACCCGGCGAGGTCGTAGCCGGTCTGCTCGCGGGTGTAGCGGGCGTACTCGGCCGGCATCTCGCGCGGGGTGCCGGCGGCCATCGCCAGCAACTGGGCCTGGGCCGAGCGCTCGAACGTGATGAACCACCACGCCGCCTCGTCGACCGAGCCGCCGACCGAGAAGTGGCCGTGGTTCTGGTGGATCGCCAGCTTGGTGGTGGGGAACGCAGCGGCGAACTGGCGGCCGGCCTCGATCTCGAACACGACCGCCCCGCCCTGGTCGGCGATCAGGGTGTGGTCGTCGTAGAACGCGGCCGCATCCTGGGTGATCGGCGCGAGCGGGATGCCGAGCGAGCTGAACGCCTTGCCGTACACCGAGTGGGCGTGCGCCGCGGCAACCACGTCGGGGCGCGCCGCGTGGATCGCCGCGTGGAGCACGAAGGCGGCCCGGTTGACCGGCTGCTCGCCGTACACCACGTCGCCGTCGTGGTTGACCAGGATCAGGTCGCTGACCTTGATGTGCCGGAAGTTCATCCCGAACGGGTTGACCCAGAACAGTTCCGGGAACTCGGGGTCGCGCACCGTGATGTGCCCGGCGACGCCTTCGGAGAAGCCGAGCTTGCCGAAGATCCGCAGCGCTCCGGCGAGCTTCTGCTTGCGGTGCAGGCGCTCCTCCTCGACGGTGGCGAACGTGAGCGGCAGGCGCAGGTTGGTCTGCTTCGGCGTGAGCGGGACGCCGTCGATGCTGGGGGCCGTGTCGGTGACCGTCATGGCACCAGGCTACGCCGCATGCCTCGGCGTGCTAGACGCGGAGCCGTGAACACCGAGGTCCGCCCCACCACGATCGCCGCCCCCGCCGCCGCGTACGCCCACGCCGTGGCGGTCGAGCATCCCACCCGCTGGGTCCACACGTCCGGGGTCGTGCCGGTGGCCCCCGACGGCACGGTGCCCACCGAACTGGCCGCGCAGGCGCGCGCCGTGTGGGCCAACATCACCGAGATCCTCGCCGCCGCCGAGATGGGCGCAACCGACATCGTCAGCGTCACCACCTACGTCGTCGTCGGCGAGCCGCTGGCCCCGGTGATGGCCGCCCGCGACGAGTTCATGGGCGGGCACCTGACGGCGAGCACGCTCGTCACCGTGCCCGCCCTGGCGCAGCCGGCGTGGCGGATGGAGGTCGCCGTCGTCGCCGCCCGCTGAGGGGGCGTCAGCTCAGGTGGCGCACGGCCGGCGCGGACCGCTGCGGCGCCTCGACCGTGCGCTCCTGCCAGCCGAGGTAGATCACGCCGACGATCTGGTCGGTCGGGTCGAACCCGCACACCTCCAGTGCGGCGGCGGAATCGGCGAGCGGCGGGCTGCCCCAGAACGACGCCAGCCCGAGCGCGGTCGCGCCGAGCAGGAGGTTCTGGATGCCGGCCGCCGCGGCGTAACGGTTCTCGAGGTCGAACAGCGGATTGGCGTGGGCGGCCGAGGCGACCACCAGCACGGTCGGGGTGCGCGTGTACTTCGTGCGGGTCTTGGCGCGCTTGCCCTCGTCGCCGAACTGGCGGGCCTCCATGTCGTCGGCGAACGCCGCGCCGAGGCGCGCCCGGGCGTCACCGGTGAGGGCGGCGAACCGCCACGGCCAGGTCTGCTTGTGGTTCGGGGCCCACGTCGCCAGCGCGCACAGCTGATCGACCAGTTCGGCGGCGACCGGACGGGCCGTGTCGACGAACATGTGCGTGCGGCGTGCCCGCACGAGGTCGGAGAAGGCGTCGAAGTCCACGGTGTGAGGCAATCAGGCGGTGGCCCAGATCACCACTTCGGTGTCGTCGGAACCGGCCGTGAACGCCAGCGTGGTGTCGCCGACGTCGGTGAGCCGAGCGGCATCCCCCGTGGCGAGCGTGGCGTCGCCGAGCTGGCCGGCGCCGCGGGCGACGAACACGTGCACGTGAGCGCCGGCGGGAACGTCGACGCGCTTGCCGGCGGCCAGGCGGCCGACCCACATGACGGCGTCACGCTGGTGGATCGCGATCGCGCCCGGATGGCCCTGCCCGGACGCCACGGCGACGAGCTCACCGGTGTCGAGCAGCTCCTGCACGTCCTGTTGCTCGTAACCGGGCGGGATACCGGCCGTATCGGGAAGCACCCACATCTGGAGCAGGTGCACGGGCACCTCCGGGTCGGGGTTGACCTCGCTGTGGCGGATGCCGCTGCCAGCCGACATGCGCTGGGCCAGGCCGGGATAGATCAGCCCGTAGTTGCCTTCCGAATCGCGGTGTTCGAGCTTGCCCGAGAGCACCCACGTCACGATCTCCATGTCGCGGTGGGGATGCATCCCGAAGCCCGTGCCGCCGGCGACCTTGTCGTCGTTGAGCACGAGCAGCAGGCCGTGGCCCTGATTGGCCGGGTCGTAGTGCGGACCGAAGCTGAACGAGTGATACGAGTCGAGCCAGTCGATCGCGGTGTGGAACCGCGTGTCGGCCTTGCGGATGTCGACGACGGTGGTCATACCGATCGAAACACTTGCGTCTGCAACATTATTCCTCGACGCACTCACCGGTGCCGGCCCGCTCGTCGTGGCGGGCGCGGCTGGGTTGCACGCGTGGGGCTTCGTTGGGCATCTTCGGGTACACGGGCGGCCACGGAGCGTCGGGCACGCCGTTGGCGAGATCGTCGGCGAACTGCTCGACGAGCATCGCGATGTCCTGGGGGTGGTCGTCCATCGCAGCCCACGGGTCGCCG
Organism: Actinomycetes bacterium; assembly: GCA_023417265.1. Lineage (GTDB taxonomy): Bacteria > Actinomycetota > Acidimicrobiia > Acidimicrobiales > Ilumatobacteraceae > Ilumatobacter. Next base: position 4,027 of record JAEZFY010000036.1, read on the forward strand.
CGCTCGGCGAGCCGAGCCGGCACCGTGCGCACGGTCAACTCCTCGGGGTCGATGTCGAGCAACTCGTCCCACTCGATCGGCGTGGACACCTGGGCGTCGGGGCGGGCACGCACACCCCACGCGCCGAACACGTTCTTGTGCGGGGCGTTCTGATTGAAGTCGACGAAGACCCTCCCGTCGCGCAGCTCGCGCCACCACTGGTCGGTGATCAGGTCGGGATGCCGGCGGGCGAGCTCGCGGGCCACACTCACCGACGCCGCCCGCACCTGGAACGCGTCGTAACCGTCGGCGACCCGCACGTAGATGTGGAGGCCTTTGCTGCCGCTGGTCTTGACGTACGACGTGATGCCGAGCTCGGCGAAGTACACGCGGGCGTGCAGGGCCGCCTCGCGGATGTCGTCGAAGGTCTGCCCGGGCGATGGGTCGAGGTCGATCCGCAGCTCGTCGCTGGGATGGCTGACGAGCGCCCCGGCGCCGAGCCAGTCGGCCTGGGTGGCCGCCGGGGTGTCGACGCGCGGTGTGGCGTCGGCCACCCGGTACGGCCACACGTGCAGCCCGAGCACCCCCATGTTGACGGCCCACAACACCTCGCCGAGCGAGGCGATCACGAGCGCCCGGCTGGGCGTGCCGTTGACGGTGTGGACGCGTGTGGTGGCCAGCCATTCGGGGGTCGAGTCGGGGATCCGCTTCTGGAAGAACGACGAGCCGCCGACGCCGTCCGGGTAGCGCTCGAGCAGCACCGGGCGATCGTGAACCCACCGCAGCAACGGCTCGCCGACGGCGACGTAGTACTCGGCGAGATCGAGCTTGGTGAGCGCGGGCGCGCCGTCGGCGGCGGCCGGGAACATCGGCTTGGCCGGGCTCGTGATCGTCACCGTGCGGGCACCGCTGGGCGTATCGACCGTGAACTCCACCGGTTCGCCGTAGTCGCTGCGGCCCATGTGCGGACCGTACAACGCGCGGACCACCGGGAACCGCCAGCGCCGCCCGAGGTACCGTCGCGGGATGGCCGCCGTGACGATCTTCCACAACCCCGACTGCAGCACGTCGCGTCACGCGATGGCGACCCTGGCCGAGCTCGGTGTCGACCACGAGGTGGTGCTGTACCGCAAGACGCCACCCGACGCAGCGGCGCTCGGCGAGATCATCGCCAAGCTCGCCGACCCGCCGACCGACCTCGTGCGGCGCGACGCGCTGTTCGTCAAGCTCGGGCTCACCGACGCCGACGTCGCCACCGTCGATCAGGTGGTGGCCACCCTCGTCGAGCACCCGTTGCTGCTCCAGCGGCCGCTGCTCGTCACGGCCGAGCTAGCATTCATCGGCCGTCCGAAGGACCGCGTCGCCGAACTGCTCGGCTGAACCCTGGCGGGGCGGCGTCGGTAGGGTCGGCGCGGTGGGGGTTGCGGTCGACGAGTGGGAACGGCAGGGTGCGCACGTCGCCTTCGGCCCAGACGGCGATGCGGTGTGGGCGGCCCGCCTCCCGGCCGAGCGCGACGTCGGTGCGCCACCGGTGCTGTTGCTGCACGGCTTCCCGACGTGCTCGTACGACTGGGGCCCCGTCGTGCCGGCGCTGCGCGCGGAGCGCGACGTGGTGCTCTTCGACTTCCTCGGGTTCGGCATGTCGGCCAAGCCCGACCGGCGCTACGGGTTGCGGCTGCACGCCGACACGGCCGAGGCCGTCGCCGCCCAGTTCGGGCTGACCGAGGTCGACCTCGTCACCCACGACATGGGCGACTCGGTGGGCGGCGAGCTGCTCGCCCGCGGGCTCGACGGCTCGCTCGGCTTCGGCGTGCGCCGGCGCGTGCTCACGAACGGCTCGATCTACCTCGACATGGCCCAGCTCACCGACGGGCAGACCCTGCTGCTGTCGCTGCCGGACGCGCACACACCGATCATCGGCGCCGATGGCGGTGTCGCGTGGCGGCGGGCGATCCGGGCGACCTTGGCCCCCGAGTCTCTGGTGGACGACGCCGAGATCGACGCCCTGTACGAGCTGGCGGCGAGCGCCGACGGCTTGCCGATGATGCCGCGCACGATCCGCTACATGGAGGACCGCCGGGCCGAGGAGCGCCGCTTCACGGGGGCGATCGAGCGCCACCCGTCTCCCCTCACGGTGGTGTGGGGTGACCGCGACCCGATCGCCGTCGTGGCGATGGTCGCCGCCCTGCGCAACGCCCGCCCGGACACGTCGGTGACGATCCTCGAAGGCGTCGGCCACTACCCGATGCTCGAAGCTCCGGACGCGTTCGCGGCGGCCCTGCTGGCAGCGCTCGACTGAACGCTCAGTCGTTGGCGTGGAGGGCTTCGTTGAGCGAGCCCCACGAGCCCACCCGCTGGCGGGCGATCACCTGGCCGGACTGGCCGTCGCGGATGAACATCAGGCCGTTGCGGCCCGACAGCTCGCGCGCCTTGACGACGGTGCCGTCGGGCGTCAGTACCGGCGTCGACGCCGTCACGTAGAGGCCGGCCTCGACGACGCAGTCGTCGCC
>JAEZFY010000045.1 GCA_023417265.1 Actinomycetes bacterium
GATAGAGGATCGGCATGTGGAGGTCGACGAGCGTCGCGTCGGAGCTCGACGGCAGCGTCGAGCTCTTCGCGGAGGGATCGTCCCCCACGAGCGCGACGGCGCCGCCGTGGCGTGACGTGCCGGCGAACGCGGCGTGGCGCAGCGCGTCGCTGGCGCGGTCGAGGCCGGGCGCCTTGCCGTACCACATGCCCAAGATCCCGTCGTACTTGCAGTCGTCGAGGGTGACCGCGAGCTGGCTACCCATCACGGCCGTGGCGCCGAGCTCTTCGTTGACCCCGCGCTGATGGTGCACCGGAAGGTCGGGCAGCGTGGCCGCCGCCCGCTCGACCTCCTCGCCGAACATGCCGACGGGTGATCCCTGGTAGCCGCTGATGAACGCAGCCGTGTTGAGACCTTGGGTGCGGTCGATGCGCAGCAGGTCGACCGGGAGCCGGGCGATCGCCTGCAGGCCCGAGACGAACACTTGCCCGCGCTCGGCGCGGTAGCGATCGGCGAGCTCGTACGCCGGCACCGTGCCCGGTGCGGCGGGCTGCCGTGCGATGTCAGTCACGCACCCATCATGTCGCATTCCAGCCGGCGTGTGGTCACGCCCCCACCAGCCGCGGCAATCGCTGGATCAGGCCGAGCGGCGTGTGGTGTGCAAGTCGACGATCAGGTCGGTGCGCCCGCGGCCATGCTCGACCACGACGCACCCGAGTGCCTCGCCGACCCGTCGCACGGCGCGGCTGCGGGCGGTCGAACGCAGCACGACGCGCGTGAAACCGAGCTGGATCGCCCGTTCGAGCGCCGCCCGGCCCAGTGCGGTGCCGATACCGTGGCCGCGCCGGTCGGCGGCGACGGCGATCAGGGCGTGGCCGTGGGGGTCGATGCGCACGAGCCCGACGACCCGGCCGGCCTCGACCGCGGCCAGGCGAAAGCCCGACGGCTCGGCGAGCGCACGGATCAACGACGGGAACGGTTTCGGGTTGGCGGCCGCACTCGGCCCGAAGTACCGCCGTTCCGCGCTGAGTTCGGTGAGGAAGCGGGCCGCCCCGCGGTCGAGTGCCGGGTGATCGGCAGCGACGATGTTCATGGGCCGATCATGCACGCCCAAGGTGACGCGTGGGCCAACACGTTGTGACCAGCATGTTTCGGCTCAGACGAGCCAGCGCCGCACGGCCAGCCGCTCGGCGCTGTCGTCGCCGGGCACCGGGAGCTGGACGACGATCCGTAGCGTCGGCCACTCCACGGGGGCGAGCTGCTGGTATTCGAACGTCAGCTCGCCGGCGTCGGGGTGCCGGAAGCGCCGCAATCGGGTCTCGAACCCGGACACGTCGTGCTCTGCCCACCAGTCGGCGAACTCGGCGCTCTCGTCCGCCAGCATCGATACGAGGGCGCGGAAGTCGCCGTCGCCGCGTAGGCCGGCCGCGCCGGCCCGGAACTCGGCGAGCGCCTGACGGGCGTGGATGTCCCAGTCGACGATCAGCTCGCGCGTGAACGGGTCGCAGAAGAGCACCCACAACAGGTTCCGGCGCGGCGCGGCGAGCGTGGCCAGGCGTGGGTAGAGGCGCTGCTCGGCGGCGTTCCAGGCGAGGAAGTCCCAGCGCGGTCCGAGCACGTAGGCCGGGGCTGGTTCGAGCGCGGTGATCAGGCGCACCAGCGCCGAGGGTGCCTCGTCGGGGGCCTCGACGAGTCCGCCGTCGGTGGGGGGTTGGGCGAGCGCCAGGAGGTGATCGATGCCCGCCTCGTCGAGCCGCAGGGCGCGCCCGATCGATCGCAACACGTCGTCGGAGGCGTTGATCCGGCGGCCCTGTTCGAGCCACGTGTACCACGTGAGCGACACCCCGGCGAGCAGGGCGACCTCCTCACGGCGCAGCCCCGGCGTGCGCCGGCGGGTGGCGTCGCGGGGGAGCCCGACCTGTTCGGGGCGCACCGCCTCGCGGCGGGCGCGCAAGAAGTCGGCGAGCTCGGCGCGGTAGTCGGTCACGGGGCCCTATCCGATCATGCGCGGCGCACCACCACCACGATCGGTTGCCGTCCGCGAGTGGTGCCCCCACTCCCAGGCACGGGCGGGCAACTTGGGCAAGGGCGTGCCTCGGCGGGTCAGGGTCGGCGGGTCAGGGTCGGCGGGTCAGGGAAGGTAGGGGCGGCAGGGTTGGCCGCGCAGGGCGCCGCAGGCCGGGAGCGCGGCAGGAATCGGCACGTCGAGCGCAACCACCGGGAGAACGACGCTCGACGGGTGATCGGCGTCGTGGGCGATCGTGACCTGCTCACCGCCGGCGATCGTGACGAACTCCCAGATCGCCCGGTTGCCGCCGGGCGCGTCGACGGCAAGGCGGATCCGCGAGCCCTCCCGGAACACGTGCGCGACCGGGAACAGTTCCACCCGCACCAGCTCGGGCGCGCCGGCCGGCAGGTCGGCGGCATCGGCCTCACGGTGCGTGTGCACGGGCCGCAACTCGGTGGAGGCGTCGGCGTCGAGAGCGCGCTGCGACGCGCGCAACCAGCCGCTCTGCACGTACACCTCGTCGCCGGCGGGGGTCACTTCGCTGATCGTCACTTCGAGATCGGTGTCGGGCCACGGGCTCCCGTCGACGCCGCTCACCTCGATCCACAGGTCGACCGAGCCCGAGCCGACGACCGCCGTGTCGGTGTCGAGCGGGTCGCTGACGAAGGCCGCGAACGTGCCCGGCCCACCTTGCAGCCAGCCGTACTCCACGTCGGCGGACCACACGCCGTCGCCGTCACCCTCGTAGAACGTCGGCGATGTGGCGTCGGGGAGCGCCAAGTAGCTCGTGGACTGCGGCCCCGGCAACAACAGCTCCGCCTCGGCCCGCGTCAAGAGACCGGGGACGCCCTGCTCGCCGCTCGGGAGGAGGTACCAGCGGGCGGGCTCGGCCGCGGGCACCGGCCAGCTGGCGAACCCGGCCTCGAACCGCGCCATCGGGGCGCCGTCCGGGTAACCCTCGGCGGCGCCTTGCTCGAACAGCACGCGGATCGGTGGCTCGGCCTCGAACGCAGCGAGCGCCTCGGGGAACGTCATCCCGGCGAAGCGGTTCTGGGCGGGGAGGGCGATGTCGGTCGTGCCGAAGATGCCTTCGGCGAGGATCGGGGCGACGACTCGGGCGGCGTCGAGCGACGGGACCCGCGCGGCGACGTACAGGTCGAGGAACTCGACCCAGCGGGGGAACACGGCCGGGCTGATCGACTCGGTGTGCAGCCCGTTGACGAGCGTGGCGTAGAGGTGGTCGGTGCCGGTGAAGCGGTCGAGCATGGTCGCGAAGTGCCCGCCGGTCTGCTCGTCCTGCCACGCCCCGGCGAGGAACACCGGGACGTCGATCGCGTCGACGAACAGGCGCGGCGCGATCTCGGCGCCGAGCGCATCGGTCCAGAACGGGTTGGCGCCGATCTCGGCGACGAGGTCGGGGTTCTGCGAGCGCAGCGCCTGGTTGGCGGCGCACTGCTCGTCGCCGTCGGCGATCCGGTCGGCGGCCCATTCCTGGCCGGCCGGTTCGGCGTCGTCGAGGCGCTGCTGGGTCCACTCGACGGCAAACCCGGTGTTCAAGATGCCGCCCGGGTAGAGCGTCGACTGGTAGCTGTCGGCGATCACGCTGAGCGGCGTGATCGCGGCCAGGCTCGGTGGCCGGGTCTGGGCGACGAACAGCTGGCTGATGCCCGGATACGACACGCCCACCATGCCGACACGGCTCCCGTCGACCCACGGCTGCGCGGCGACGACTTCGATCGCGTCGTAGCCGTCGAGCGATTGGGCGTACTCGAAGTAGCGGAACGAGCCGCCCGAGCAGCCTGTGCCGCGCATGTTGACGCCGACGTAGGCGTAGCCGAGCGCGGTCAGCAGCTGCGGAAAGCCTTGCGACTCGGGGTCGCCCGGCGTGTAGCCCGAGTATTCGACGACGGTGGGGTAGGGGCCGTCGGCGGCCGGGCCGGGAAGCCACACCGACGCCGCCAGCGTCGTGCCGTCGCGGGTCTCGAGGTAGTTGAGCGTGCCGGTGGAGCCGTCGGTGTCGAGTCGCTGCGTGGCGTAGAAGCTGGCGGGCGGGTGTTCGTCGCGCGCCAGCACGGTGACCGCAACGCTGCGCCCGCCGGGGGCCTCGGCGTGCAGCCGGGCCCCGCCCGTGAGCCCGCGGAACAGCGCCGCCCCCTCGGCATCGGCAGGCTGCTCGGCGATCACCGTGCCGGCCGCGTCGTACAGCTCGACCGGTCGCCCGGGCGGCGCACCCCAGACGGTCACCTGCTCGGTACCGGCGGCGATGTCGAGGTTGTACGGCGGCTCGGCATGGGTGGACGCAGTCGCCGCAACGGGGGCGGTCGTGGTCGGCACCGGGGGCGAGGCCGTGGGCGCGGGCGCCGTGGCCGCCGGCGTCGGGGCCGTGCTCGACGGCGCGACGAGCGCATCGTTGGCGTCGTCGCTGCACGCCGCCGCGCCGAGCGCGATCACCACCAGCAGCGCAGCCCCGCGTCGTCGCATCGGCTCATCGTGGCACCGGGCCAACCACCGCGACGGGTTCGGGTTTGCCCTACCCCGACGACGCCTACTAGCCGGATCGATCCTTGCGCGGCTCATACGTACCGTCGAAGCCATGACGACACAACTGCTCCCACCGCCCGGGATCGCCCCGGCGCACACTCGCCCGGCGGCCCGCGCGGTCGCCGCCACCAAGCGCTACGGCAAGGGCGACACCGCCGTGGTGGCGCTCGACAACGTCACCGTCGACATCCCGCGCGGCCGCTTCACGGCGGTGATGGGCCCGTCCGGTTCCGGCAAGTCGACGCTGATGCACTGCCTCGCCGGGCTCGACACGCTGACGTCGGGACACATCTTCTTGCACACCGCCGACGGCGACGACGTCGAGCTCGGCAAGCTCAGCGACCGCCAACTCACGAAGGTCCGCCGCGAGCAGATCGGTTTCGTGTTCCAGTCGTTCAACCTGCTGCCGACGCTCACCGCCAAGGAGAACATCCTCCTGCCGATGACGCTCGCCGGCGCCAAGCCCGACAAGGCGTGGGTCGACCACGTGATCACCACGGTGGGGCTCGGCCAGCGACTCAAGCACCGTCCGAGCGAACTGTCCGGCGGGCAGCAACAGCGCGTCGCTGTCGCCCGCGCACTCGCCAGCCGGCCCGAGGTGATCTTCGCCGACGAGCCGACCGGCAACCTCGACAGCCGCACCGGCGGCGAGATTCTCGACTTCATGCGCCGGGCGGTCGACGACCTCGGGCAGACGATCGTGATGGTGACCCACGACCCGAGCGCGGCCGCGTACGCCGACGAGGTGCTGTTCTTGGCCGACGGCCGGATCGTCGACACGATGGTGGCGCCCACCGCGGCCCGCGTGCTCGACCTGATGAAGGAGTTCCAGTCATGAACAAGCTCGCGTTCCAACAACTCTGGGCCCGCAAGCGGCGGGCGATCGGCGCCGGGATCGCAGTGATCATCGGCGTCGCCTTTCTGGTCGGCACGATGGCGCTCGGCGATTCGATGACGAAGGGCATCGACATGCTCATGACCGAGGGCTACTCGGGTACCGACGTCGAGGTCCGCAGCATCCACGAGATCGACGGCGAGAACATCCAACTCGTGTCGATCGACGCCGGCCTGGCGGACCGGCTCGCCGAGCTCCCGGAGGTCGCCCGGGTGATCCCCGTGGCCGAGGGCACCGCCCAGGTGCTCACCGAGGACGGCCAGCGGATCGGTGGCACCGGGCCGCCGACGAGCGGCACCACCTGGCCCGAGTCACCGCGCAACCCGTTCGTCTTGACCGAGGGCCGGGCACCAGCCGGGCCTGACGAGCTCGTGCTCGACGTCGAGACCGCGGCCGACGGCGGTTACTCGATCGGCGACACCGTGACCGTGCTCGTGCCCGACCCGGTGCAGGCAACCCTGGTCGGCACCGCCGAGTTCGCCAGCGGCAGCTCGTTGAGCGGCGTGACGTTCACGTGGTTCGACCTGCCGACATCGCAAGCGCTGCTGCTCGGCACCTCGGCGGAGCTGTCGTACGTCGACCTCGTTGCCGCCCCGGGCGTGACGCCCGAGCAGCTCCAAGCCGCGGTCGCCGACGTGCTCCCTCCCGACGTCGAGGCGCTGACGCACACCGAACTCATCGACGAGGCGATGGCGACGATGGAGTCCGACTTCCTCGGCTTCTTCAAGACGTTCCTCTTGGCGTTCGCCGTGATCGCGTTGCTCGTCGGCTGCTTCAGCATCAGCAACACGTTCTCGATCCTGGTCGCTCAGCGGACCCGCGAGTCGGCGTTGCTGCGCGCGCTCGGCGCCTCGCGCCGGCAGGTGCTCACCACCGTCACCGTCGAGGCGCTGCTGATCGGTGCGATGGCCTCGGCCGTCGGCATCGCCGCCGGCGTCGGACTGGCGTACGGGCTCAACGAGTTGCTCACGGCCGCCGGCTTCGGGGTGCCATCGAGCGCGATGGGTGCCGAGTCCGACGTGATCGTCACCGGGCTCGTGGTCGGCATCGGGATGACGTTGTTGGCCGCCGTCGTGCCGGCCTGGCGGGCCTCGCGTGTCGCCCCGCTGGCGGCGCTGCGCGACGTCGCCGTCGATCGCTCCGGCGTCGCCTGGTGGCGCGCCGTGGCAGGGGTGCTGGCCGCCGGTGGCGGCGTGACGGCGATGGTGCTCGCCACCGAATCGGCCGAGCCGCTGCAGAGCGCCGCGCTCGGAGCGCTCGCCACGTTCGCCGGGTTCGTGCTGCTCGGCCCGGTTGTCGCCCGCCTCGCCGCCGGTGCGATCGGCAGCCCGATCGCCGGTGTCACCGGGGTCAACGGCACGCTCGCCCGGCGCAACGCGATGCGCAACCCGAAGCGCACGTCGGGAACCGCGGCGGCGCTGATGGTCGGTACCGCGGTCGTGGCTCTGTTCGCCTCGCTGGCGACGTCGATCAAGCACTCGATGTCGGATTTGCTCGACAAGACGTTCGGCGGCGACATGGTGGTGCGGGCGGACGGTTTCTCGGGCGCCGGGCTGCCGCTCGACCTCACCGACGAGCTGGCGGCGCTGCCCGAGGTCGCCCTGGCGACACCGTTGCGTGACAGCCCGATCACGATCGTCGACGCCGACCAACGCAGCGACGAGTGGGTGGTGGCGGGCGACCTGGCGACGATGCACCAGGTGATCGATCTCGGCGACGTCGCCGGCGACCTCGCCGGCACGGGCACCGGTGAGATCGCCGTGTCGACCGAGTGGGCCGGCGAGCACGGGGTCGGCCTCGGCATGCCCGTCACCGTCGAGTTCGCCGATGGCGCGGTCGAGCAACTCGTCGTGTCGGCCACGTACACCGAGACGGCGTTGATGGGCGACCTGCTCGTCGACGGTCGCGTCACCGACCCGCACGCCACCGACCCGACCAACTTCCTGGTGATGCTCGAGCTCGCTGACGGTGTGAGCGTCGCCGAGGGCAAGGCCGCGATCGGCGCGGTGACCGACGGCTACGGGCGCCCGCTGCTCGAGACCGCCGACGAGTACGTCGCGGCGATGGCGGCCGAACTCGACCAACTGCTCGTGCTGGTCTACGGGCTGCTGGCGATCGCCGTGGTGATCGCCCTGATCGGCATCGCCAACACCTTGTCGTTGAGCCTGCACGAGCGCACGCGTGAGCTCGGGTTGTTGCGGGCTGTCGGCCAGAACCGCCGGGCCCTGCGCGCCACCGTGCGTTGGGAGAGCGTGATCGTGGCGATCTTCGGCACGTTCGGCGGGCTTGCCCTGGGAACGTTCATGTGCTGGGGTCTGATCCGGGCGATCGCCGTCAGCGAGGGGTTCGGGACGTTCGCCCCGAGTTACGCCACGCTGGCGATCGTGCTTGGTGTCGCCGTGGTGGCCGGCGTGCTCGCCGCCGCCCGTCCCGCCCGGCGAGCCGCCAAGCTCGACGTGCTCGCGGCGATCTCCACCGAGTGACCGGAGACGCCCGGACGTGTTGCTGCGGGCGGGCTCGTTCGGAACCGGGTAAGAACCGGCCGGGCCGCGGTGCGGACCGCTCGCGGTCGGCCTAGAACTGTCCCCCATGAGCGAAGCGAGCGAATCGTCGCCGGCCGGGTGGGCGCCCCCGCAGGG
>JAEZFY010000080.1 GCA_023417265.1 Actinomycetes bacterium
GGTCAGGCCGGGCAGCACATCGGTGGTCAGCTCGGTGGTGAGGCCGGGCGCGCCGGCCATCCGGGCCCACGCACTGCGGAACTCGCCGAGCGTGCGGGCCTCGATCGCGAGCCGCGGCCGGCGGCCGATGCCGACGCCGTACGTGAACACGCCGAGCCGGGTGAGCGTCGGATCGCCGAGCCGTTCGGTGAGCCGCCAGCCCGGGGCCGCGGCGGTCGAGGTGACCACGATCGCCAGCCCGAGACCCTCACCCGGATCGCGGTCGAGCTCGCCGAGCGGCGACCCGATCGCCAGCGGTGCCAACGTGTGCAACGTGTTGGTGGCGACGTCAGGTCCGCGCAGGTCGATCGGTACCCCGCCCGGTCCGCCGGTGACGAACCGGGTCGTCAGGCCCGCCCGTCCGGCGCTGAGGACGAAGCTCGCGGCCAGCGCGACCGCGCGCTCGAACGCGTCCGGATCGCTCGCCAACACCCCGTCCGGCCAGGCGGCCGGATCGGCGTCGAGCACGACGATGCAGCGGCGCACCCCCTGGGCCTCGTGCTGGCGGACCTTGAGGCCCTCCGAGCGGGCGGACGCCTTCCAGTGGATCGAGCGCGGCTCGTCGCCGTCGACGTAGTCGCGCAGCGAGTGGAACTCGCCCGGGCCGACCCGCTGCGAGAGCGCCAGCAGGTGCCGCCCGAGCACCCCCGTGCCGAGCGACGGCATCGGCAACTCGAACGTCTGCGGGGCAACGGTCAACTCGGTGACGTCGGCACCGAGCCGGACGTCGCCCGCCAATCCGAGCAGGTCGGTCCGGCGCAAGATCGCCGGCCCGACGGCGAGGATGCCGCGGCGGTGCGCGGGTACGCGATAGCCGGCCGAGAGCTGTTCGCCGGCCGGCAGGGCAGCCAGCGTGAGCACCGCCGAGTTGCGCTCGCCGACCGGCTCGGTCAGCGTCATCCGCGGCGAACGCCACCGCCCACGGTTGCGCACGAGCAGGTCGACGCGCCCCGTGTCGCCCACCGTCAGCACCGCCGGGTGCGCCCACCGGACGATCTCGACGCGCGGCGGCAGCAGCCGCACGACGGCCACGGCGAGCACGACCGCGGCCGCCATCGCGGCGGCGATCACGAACAGCTCGACGATGCCGAACAGGCGCCCGACAGCCGCCGCCGCGGCCGCACCGACCAGGGTCACCCAACCTTGCCGCGTCGGCACTAGCGGCACCTCCGCAGAGCGCGGGTCATCGGGCGACGGGGACCGGCACGTCGGCGAGCAGCTCGCGCACGGCGTCCTCGGCCGACGTGCGGGCGTTGCTCCCGGCGCGCAGCATCAGACGGTGGGCGAGCACGGCCGGAGCGATCGTCTGGACGTCGTCGGGTGTGGCGTAATCGCGGCCGCGGGCAGCGGCCAGCCCGCGCCCCGCGGCCGCCAACTGGAGTGTGCCGCGCGGCGACACGCCGAGCTCGATCGCCGGGTGCCGTCGGCTCGCCTCGGCGATGTCGACCAGATACGACTTGAGTGCGGCGGCCACGTACACGCTGCGCACGGCCTCGATCATGCCGAGCACCTCGGCCGTGGTGACGACCGGGTCGAGCTTGCGCAGCGCCTCGCTCGACCCCTGCCCGTCGAGGATCGCCATCTCCGCCGTGCGGCCCGGATAGCCGAGCGAGATCCGCAGCAAGAAGCGGTCGAGCTGACTCTCCGGCAGGCGGTAGGTGCCTTCCTGCTCGACCGGGTTCTGCGTGGCGATCACCATGAACGGCGCGTCGAGTTGGTAGGTCGTACCGTCGGCCGACACCTGCCGTTCTTCCATCGCCTCGAGCAGGGCCGACTGGGTCTTCGGCGACGCCCGGTTGATCTCGTCGGCGAGCACGATGTTGGCGAACAGTGGCCCGCGCTGGAACCGGAACGTCTCGGTCGACCGCTCGAACACGCTCACCCCGAGCAGGTCGGCCGGCAACAGATCGGGCGTGAACTGGACCCGCTTGTGGGTCGCGTGGATCGACGCTGCGAGCGCCTTGGCGAGGCTCGTCTTGCCGACCCCGGGCACGTCCTCGATCAGCAGGTGACCCTCGGCGAGCAGCGCCACCACGGCGAACTCGATCGTCTCGTGCTTGCCGTGGACGACGTGGGCGATGTTGTCGACGATCGCCTCGAACAGCGTCGAGAACTGGATGGCAGGCGCTACGTCCGTCACCCTCGCGAGGGTAGACGCGCGTCACGGGAGCGGGCGGGCGGGAAGGCGGATGTCCGGGCGGGCGGGAACGACATGGGTTGCACCGGGCAGGCGGCGGTACCGTGCCGCCGGTGAGCGACCGGCCCTCGACCGCGACACCGCGCGTGTCGAAGCTGCCGCGCGACGCACCTATCCCCGTGCCCGAGCCGGCCGCCCCGCGACCCGACGCCGAACCGGGCTACCTCGCGATCGACCTGGGGCCGACCCGGCTCGCCGCGGCGATCGTCAACACCAGTGGGGACGTGCTCGTGCGCGACCGTGTCGCCACCCCGCAGCGCAATGTCTGGCCGGCCGTGCGCGGGCTCGTCAACCGCGTCCGCGCCGCCAACCAGACCGCGATCGAACCCACCCACTGCGGTGTGACCTGCCCCGGCCCGATCGATCGCGCGGCCGGCACGATCCGCCCGATCGGCATGCCCGTGTGGCGCGACTTCCCGCTCCTCGACGAGATGGCCGAACTCACCGGGCTCCCCGTGGCGATCGACACGCCCGCCCGCGCGCTCGCTCTCGCCGAACAATGGCTCGGCGAGTCCGCCAACGTGCCCGCCGCCCAGCAGCAGTACGCCGCGCTCGTGTTCGGCGACGACGTCGACGGCGCGGTGGTGGCCGGCGGGCGCCTGCTGTCGGGCAGCACCGGCAACCTCGGCCAGTTCGGGCACCTCATCGTCGAACCCGAAGGAGCGCCGTGCGTGTGCGGGGCCGTCGGCTGCCTCACCGCCTACACCGGCGTGCGCGGCATCTCCGCCAGCACCGGCCGCGACCTGCGCCGCACCCCTCCGGCGATCGTCGAACGCACCGGCATCATGGCCGCCCGAGCATGCGCTTCGTTGGCGGCGATGCTCGACGTCACCGACATCGTCGTCGGCGGCGTCGTCCCCTCGGTGCTCGGCGAACCGTTCTTCGACGCCCTGGCGACCGAACTCGAACAGCGCAGCCGGCTCCCGCACCTCCAAGCGCTGCGCATCCGCGGGCTGGCGACCACCAAGATCGGCCCGCTGTCGAGCGCCGCCGCACTCGCTCGCCGCGACGACCGCTGACGCCGCCTGCGCTCGGGTCGCCGGGCCGTCGCGGCCGTCGGTACGGTGCGCGCATGCGCCCTACCTATTCCGCCGAGGCCGAGGAGTACCGAGCCAAGGTGCAGGCGTTCCTTGCCGAACGGCTGCCTGCCACGTGGGGCGGCATCGGCACACTCACCGGTGAGGCGCTGACCCGCTTCGTCACCGAATGGCGCGGGGTGCTCTACGAGGCCGGGTACCTCGCCCCCGGCTGGCCGGTCGAGTACGGCGGAGCCGGTCTCTCGGCGCTCGAGCAGGTGATCCTCGCCGAGGAGTTCACGCGCGCCGGCGTCCCGAGCGGTGGCCCCAACGATGCGTTCGGCATCCAGATGCTCGGCAACACGCTGCTGCTGTTCGGCACCGAGGAGCAGAAGCGCCACTACCTGCCGCGGATCCTGTCCGGTGCGGACACGTGGTGCCAGGGCTACAGCGAGCCCAACGCCGGCTCCGACCTCGCCAACGTCGGCCTGCGGGCCGTGCTCGACGGCGACCAATGGGTGCTCAACGGGCAGAAGATCTGGACGTCGGCCGGGCACCTCGCCGACCACATCTTCACGCTCGCCCGCACCGATCCCGACGCCCCCAAGCACAAGGGCATCACGTTCCTGCTCGTCGACATGCGCCAGCCCGGAATCGAGGTGCGCCCGATCAAGATGATCTCGGGCGAGAGCGAGTTCAACGAGGTCTTCTACACCGACGCGACAACGCCCAAGGACGAGGTCGTCGGCGGCGTCAACGACGGCTGGCGGGTGGCGATGGGCCTGCTCGGGTTCGAGCGCGGCGAGGCCGCGGCCACGGTGCCGATCCGCTTCCAAGCCGAAGTCGACCGGCTCCTGCTGCTCGCCCGCGAACGCGGCGTGGCCGAGCACCCGTTGGTGCGCCAGAAGCTGGCGTGGGCGTACTCGCAGGTGCAGTTGATGCGGTGGAACGGGATGCGTGTGCTCACCGGGTTCCTCGCCGGCCAGCACCCCGGCCCGGACGCGGCGATCTCGAAGCTGTTCTGGAGCGAATACCACCGCGTGGTCACCGAGCTCGCCGTGCATGTGTACGGGGCCGAGGCGATGACGATCGAGGGTCGTCCGCCGTCGTCGGCGTTCCAAACCGACGACGCCGGCGCGCCGAACTCCACGGCGTCGTGGGTGAACACGTTCATCAACGCCCGGGCCGGGACGATCTATGCGGGAACGTCGCAGGTGCAGCGCAACATCATCGGAGAGATGGTGTTGGGCCTGCCCAAGGAACCCGCCGCGCGCTAGCGGCGCGCTGGCGCCCGGTCCCAGCACGGGTTCGCGGCGGCTGGGGTCGGCGGTACGGTGATGGGGATGGCAGGAGTCACCGGAGTGGTCGCGGCGGTGGTGCGGCGGCCGGGGCTGTGGGGGGTCGCGGTGCGGCAGGGATGGCGGATGATTCCCCGCGGGTGGTGGCGGCGGTGGCCGTTCGTGCCGGTGCCGTCGCGGGACTATCTGCGATTCCGGATGCTCACGCAGTACGGCGACGGCGCTGCCCGGCCGGCGGGCGGCGACGTGGTGGCGTACCTCGAATGGTGTCAGCAGTACGGCTGACCGGAAGCGTCGCCGAGTTGCACGCCCGCGACCCGTTCGTCGGCGGGCCGCTCGTCGCCCCCGAGGTGTGGTGGTGCGACTTCACCGACTCGGCGATCGTGCTCGGTTCGTCGCAGCCCGACGAGCTGCTCGATGCCGACGCCGTCACCGCGGCCGGGCTGCACGTCGTGCGCCGGCGTTCAGGTGGGGGAGCGGTGCTGCTCCGGCCCGGCGCGGTGGTGTGGATCGATCTCATCGTCCCCGCCGCCGCGTGGCCCACCGACGTGCGCCGCTCGATGGTGGCCGCCGGCGAGGTGTGGCAGGCGGCGCTGACCGAGGTCGCGGCGGTTGCCCCCGGCACCGTCGTCGTCCATGATGGCGGGATGCTGCCCACGGACTGGTCGCGCGCCGTGTGCTTCGCGGGTATCGGCCCGGGCGAAGTGCTCGCGGCCGACGCGACACCAACGCGCAAGCTGGTCGGGCTGAGTCAGCGGCGTACCCGCGGCGGTGCGCGCATCCAAGGGCTGGTCCACCGGTCCGACCTGGTGGCCGCCACGGCGGCGTTGATCGCCGGCGCGCACCGGCCGGGCGGTGTGCCCCCAGGGGCGGCGAGCGCGGATGTCGACGCGGCGATGCTCGCCGACGCGATCGCGTCCGCCGCCCAGCGCCATCACCCCGGAATCACACCCGTGTAATTCGCGCGCTGCGCGCGCACGCCTCCCGGGTTGCTGGAACACCTGTTCGTACCGCCTGAGCTGGTGGAATGCCAGACGACGGGTCAGATAGGCGCGAATAGGCGCGGAATGGTTGACATCGGTGCGCGCGCACGGCACGATGCCGGTGTGTTCGTCGGCGAGTTCGTGCATCAAGTGGACGCCAATGGGCGAATCACGTTGCCGTCGACGTTCCGCGAGGAACTGACCGGCGAGTGCTACCTGCGCCGCGATCCGCTCGGGTACCTGGTGTTCATTCCGGCGCCCGCGTTCGAGGCCGAGTCGGCCGACGTGCAGGCCAAGATGCGCTCCGGTGAGGCGCCCCGCTCGGCGCTCCGGCAACTCGCCTCGACCACCCGCAAGGTCACGATCGACAAAAACGGCCGCGTGACGCTCGACGAAGAGGCCCGCCAGCACGCCGGCCTGCGGCCCGGCGGCACGGCGACGCTGGTCGGCGAGTCGTACACGTTCTCGGTGTGGCGGCCGTCGCGATGGCAGGTGCTCTCCGCCGAGGACGGCGAGAGCACCCCCGTGCGCGTGTGGGACGACGAGGACGACGAGTGAGCGAGTTCGACCACGACCCGGTGATGCGCGACGAGATCGTCGCCACGTTCGCCACCGTGCCCCCGGGCGTCGTCCTCGACGCCACGCTCGGCGGCGCCGGGCACAGCCGGGCGATCCTCGACGCGCGTCCCGACCTGGCGGTGCTCGGCATCGACCGCGACCCCGAGGCGCTCGCCGCGGCCGGGGCCCGGCTGGCGCCGTACGGCGCCCGGGCGATGACCCATCGCGCCCGATTCGACCAGTTGGAGGTGGCCATGGCAGCCCACGACGTGACCGCCTTGAGCGGCGCCCTGTTCGACCTCGGTGTGTCCTCACACCAGCTCGACATCGCCGAACGTGGCTTCTCGTACCGCCACGACGGACCGCTCGACATGCGCATGGACGGCGACGCGGCCTGGTCGGCCGACGACGTCGTCAACGGCTACCCCGAAGGCCAGTTGGCCGACGTGATCAAGCGCTACGGCGACGAACGCTTCGCCCGCCGGATCGCCGCCGCGATCGTCGCCGCCCGCCCGATCGAGTCGACCACCGAACTCGCCCCCGGCGGGCCCGCCGCGGTGCCCGCCCCCCCCCCGCCCCCCG
>JAEZFY010000119.1 GCA_023417265.1 Actinomycetes bacterium
GGGGGGGCGGCGCGCCCCCCCCCGGCGCCGGCGGCGGGGGCCCGACGATGTGGGCGAGGTACGCCGCCGTGGTGCCGACCTGGTCGGCGAGCTGGGCGGCGCGCCAGCGGCGCCCGTCGGTGAGCGCGGTGAGGGTGCGCAGCGTCAGATCGGTGCGCGGCTTGAGCCCCAACTTCATGCGTGACTCCTGAACGTCATTCTTGAATCCTGCTGTCATAGATTGCCGATCAGTAGGGCCGAACGGCCCACACGGCGACGTCGGGACCTTCGTCACTAGTTCTGCTACGTACTAGAAATATTCAGGTCGCATCGTTACGGTGGCCGTCAGCGCACCGGACCCGGTGCCTCCCGACTTGGAAGTAGGCGACATGCACACCTCACTGCGGATCGATGGGGCCAACTGCCCGACCTGTTTCAATCAGACGCTCGACGAGCTGGCCACGCTGGAGGGCGTACACGACGTCCACGGCTCGTTCGCCGGTCCGTGCATCGAGGTCGAGCACGAATGCTCCGTCGACGCGATCTCGGCCGCCGTGCGCAACCGGCTGCACGGCATCGAGATGTTCGCCAACGAGATCCGCATGGTGCCGCTCGAGCCGGTCGCCGAGCCCACCGCTTGCGTCCATCACAACGAGCCGGCAAGCGCCCCGGCCGCGGCACCGCAGATCGACCCATCGATGACGCTCGGCGACATCGTCACGCTCCGCCCGGGGCTGGCAGTCGAGCTCGAACGGCACGGGCTCGACTTCTGCTGCCACGGCGGACGCACGCTCGCCGCCGCGGCAGACGAGGCCGGCCTCGACGCCGAATGGCTCGCGGCCGCGCTCTCGGGTGTCGGGGGCGACGCGGCGCCCGCCGACTGGGCGACCCTGACCCCGGTCGAGCTCGCCGAGCACATCGAGCAGGTCCACCACACCTACCTGTGGGCCGCGCTGCCGCGAATCGACGCGCTGGTCGACAAGATCGTCCACGTCCACGGGGGCCGGCACCCCGAGCTGGCCACCGTGCAAACCCTGTTCCGCGCACTCCGGGCCGATCTCGAACCCCATCTCGTCAGCGAGGAGCAACGGGTGTTCCCGCTGATCCGCGAGTTGGCCAGCGACCCCGACCCGGCCCGAGTGGCGACGGCCACGGCACAGATCGACGAGCTCACCCGCGAGCACGACACGGTCGGCGACCTGCTCGAACAGCTGCGCCAAGTCACCTCCGCGTACGTGCCGCCCGCCGACGGGTGCGCCACCTACACGGCGGCGTACGCAGCCCTCGCCGAGCTCGAAGCCGACACGCACCTGCACGTCCACAAGGAGAACAACGTGCTCTTCCCGGCCGTTCTCGCCGAGCGCAGCGTGCCGGCCGGCACCGTCTGACTGCCGGCATGCACGACGCGCGCCAAGCGGCCGGCCGCGGTGCACCCGGGCGGGTCGCCGAGGCGCACGCCCAGTGCCGCCGCGGCCTGTTGGTCGCGGCGGGCTTCCTCGTGGCCGCTGTGCTGGCGGCCGTCACCGGTGTGGGGGCGGGGGCGTGGCTGCCGTTGCACCTGTTCGTCGTCGGCGCCCTGCTGAGCGCCGTGTCGGCAACCACCCAGATGCTCGCCGTGACGTGGTCGGCCGCACCGCCGCCGCACCGCCCCATCGCCGCCGCCCAACGATGGCTGCTCGCGCTCGGCACGGTCGCCCTGGTGGTGGGCCGCGAGCGTGGGCACGAGCCACTGCTCGCCGTTGGCGGGGCGGCGGTGATCGCGGCCTGTCTCGTGCTCGCCGGAATCCTGATCGGCGTCCATCGCCAGGCGGTGACGCCGCGCTTCCGGCCGGCGATCGAGGCCTACGTGTCGGCGGTGCTGGCCGGCGCGTTCGGCATGTCGATCGGCATCATCCTCGGTACGGGCAACGGGGGAGTGCGTGCGCTGCAGCTGCGCGACGTGCATCTCGTGCTCAACGTGTTCGGCTTGATCGGGTTGGTGATCGCCGGCACGCTGCCGTTCTTCGCGGCCACGCAGGTGCGCGCCAAGATGTCGCCGCGGGCCACCCCGGTCGTGCTGCGGACGGTGTTCGTGGCGCTGGCGGCCGCCACCGCGACCGCCGCGATCGGGCACCTCGCCGAGCACCGCGGCGTGGCTGCGGCCGGGATGCTGGCCTACGTGCTCGGGTTGGCAGCGATCCTCGCCGTGCTCCCGATCTACTCGGCGAGCCGGCTCCGTTGGGCCGGCGCCCGGCTCGTGCAACTCGTCGCCGGGGTCGTCTGGTGGGCGGCGATGGCTGTCGCGCTCGTCATCGTCGACGTCCGGATGGTCGACGACCGGCCGGTGCTGCGCGCCCTGGTGGTCGGTGGGTTCGCACAGATCCTCGTCGCCTCGTTGGCGTACCTCGGCCCCGTGCTTCGCGGCGGCGGCCATCAACGGCTGACCGCTGGATTCGCGCTCACCCGCTCGTGGCTGTCGGTCGTCGCCGGCAACGCCGCCGCGGTGGCCGCGCTCGTCGACCACCGCCGCGCCCTGGGTGTGGCGCTGATCGTCTGGATCGCCGACGTCGCCGTCCGCGGCGCCCGGCTCCTGCTCCCCGAGAGGATCTCCGCCCATGTGTGATTACTGCAGTTGCCGCCGCAGCGGCCCGACCGCCGAGCTGGCGGCCGAGCACGTACGCCTCGGCGAGCTCGCCGACAAGCTCCACGACGCGCTCCACGGCGGGGCCGACCCGGCGCCGCTCTTCACCGACTTCGTCCGCCTGCTGCAGATGCACGCAGCCAAAGAAGAGGTGGGCCTGTTCGTCCACGCCAAGTCGTCGACCCCGCTCGGGCCGCAGATCGAGGCGCTCTGCCGCGAGCACGACGACCTCCACCGCTGGCTCGCCGACGGCGCCCACGGCGCCGACGTCCCCGCCGCCTTGCGCTTGTTGGCGACCCACATCGACGACGAGGAATACGACCTGTTCCCGCACATCATCCACGCCCTCGACCCGGAGCAGTGGGAGGAGATCGAGCTCGCCCACCGCGCCGTCGAGGCCGTCTGGGACACCGCCGCGGCAACCCAACCATGATCAGATGAGCGGCGATGGCGAGCTACTACGTCTTCCTCAGCCTGCACATCCTCGGCGCCGCGGTGTGGGCCGGCGGGCACCTCGTGCTCGCCGTGACGATCCTGCCAGGCGCACTGCGCGAGCGTCGTGCAGCAACGGTGAGCGAGTTCGAGCAACGCTTCGAACGGGTCGGACTGCCGGCGCTCGGTGTCCAGGTCGTGACCGGCATCTGGCTCGCCGAACGGCTGCTCGGTGCCCCTGGCAACTGGTTCGCCGGTGACGCCCTCGCCCGCACCGTGCAGGTCAAGCTCGGGCTGCTCGCGCTGACGCTTGCGCTCGCGGTGCACGCCCGGTTCCGGGTGATTCCGAAGCTCGCCGACGACACGCTGCCGACGCTTGCGTGGCACATCCGGATCGTCACGCTGGCGGCCGTGCTGTTCGTGCTCGCCGGGGCGAGCATCCGGCTCGGCGGCTACCCCGTGTTCGACCGCTGACGGGCGCGCGCCGCCCTGTCAGAGGGCGACGTCGCCGTGTTCGCCGGAGTCCTCCGGGTCGCCGAGCTTGGCCTTCACCATCGCCACGAGGCTGCCGAGCCGACCCGACGGCGACGCCCAGTAGCGGCCGCGATCGCCGGTGATCCGCAGCACCGCGATGCCGGGCGTGTCGCGGCCTTCGTCGAAGAACGCCCCGGCCGCAGGGTTCCACAGTTCGTCGATCAACGCCGGGTCGGTCGACAGGGCGAGCGTGCCGCGCAGCGACGCCCACGTGTTCTCGCGGGCGTCGCTCATCGTGACGTAGGCGACGTCGCCGTCGGTCAGCGCGGCCACCCACTGCTCGTTGGTGTCGAGCAGCATGTCGATCGTGTCGCCGTCGATTCGGGCGACGGTCATCGGCCGGAACTCGAGACCGGCCGCGTCGGTGCCGACCATCACGGTCGTGCCACCCTTCATCAGCTCGTGCAGCGGCCGGGGTGCGTCGTCGTGATCCATACCGCGGCACTACCCGCGCGCCACGACGACGACACCCCGGGCCCGCTCCGAGTTAGGGGTGCGGCGGGACGACCACCGGCGGGTTGCCGGGCGGGCGCGGCGCCTGGACCGGGCTGGCGAAGCCGGCCTGGACGACGGCTTGCACGGCCGCCGAGCCCGCCGGCGCACCCGCCGAGCGGTTGACGCTCACCGCACTGATCGAGATCTTGCCGGACGAGTACACGGCGCTGTCCGAACCGGGCTCGGCACTGCCGCAGCGCGGCCCGGGCGGGCATGCTCCGAACACGGACATGAAGCTGAGGTCGCCGTCACGGGTGTAGCTGGTGGCGGTCGGGGCGAGCTGGGCGACGTTCGTCCACACCGCGTCGGTGATCGGTGCCCGGTCGGTGCGCGGATAGTTGACGTTGAGCACGTAGTCGGCGGGTAGCAGGTCGTTGGCCGCGAGCAAACCGACGAACCCGGCCGACCACGTCGCCGCAGCCTGGGCGTTGGCGCCCCAGTTGCCGCTCGAACTGGCGCTGATCGCGATCGACGGCACGCCGAGGCTCGACCCGATCGTTGCCGCGCCCACGGTGCCGGACACGTTGACGTTGAGGCCGTCGTTGCCACCGCGGTTGACGCCGGCGATGATCAGGTCGGGCCCGTCCGTCCAGCCGAGGAGTTGTTGCACGGCGGCGGTCGCACCGAGCGTCACCGCATCGGCCGGGCTGAGTGTCGTCGACTCCGGCCCGCACGGCGGTGGCGCTGTCGCCGACGTGAGGCAGGCGCCCCACACCGCGCCGGCCGACGGGGCGCCGAGGCAATCGTCGGTGTAGGCGCCGTCGATCGCCGGCTCGGTGAGGGTGAAGCGCGTCGACGCCGAGCCGTAGGTGATCGAGGCCGAAGCGCCGCTGCGATCGAACCACGGGCCGACCACGGCCACGTCGGCACCGCCCGCGCAGAGCGCCTTGCGCAGCTCGTACAAGCCCTGGCTGCTCTGGCCGGGCTGGACCCCGTCGTCGTTGGACAGCAGAATCCGGAGACCCTCGACCGAGCCGGGGGCGATCCGGATCGGCTTGGCCCCGCGGCCTTCCGGGGCGGGTCCACCGGCGGCGACGTTCGAGGCCAGCACGCCCGACAGGGCGACGGCGACGAGCGCGATCCGACGCCGGCGGCGGGCGCGTTCGGGCCGGGGGGTTCCGGTGCAAGGGGGCATGTCGACTCCGTTCAGTAGGTCTGATGGTCAGACCAACCGTAGCCCACCCGCCGCATGCCCCGATCACGCTGGTCGCGGCCCGCGCGGCGCGCCGCTCGGGGGAATTCGGCCGATCTACACTCCGCTGGGTGGACGGGGGTGCAACGTTCGGGGCGTTGCTTCGGCGCCACCGGGAACGGGCGGGGCTGAGCCAAGAAGAGCTCGCCGCGCGGGCCTACGTGAGCACCCGGGCGATCAGTGACCTCGAGCGCGGCGTCAACGCGCGGCCGCGCCTGCACACCGCGCAGGCGCTCGCCGACGCGCTCGAACTGCACGGCGACGAGCGGGTCGGCTTCGAACGCCACGCCCGCCACGAACCACCCGGCGCCGACCACGCCGTAACGGTCGCACCGCGGGCCCGACCACCGCTCGCCGTCGATTCGTTCGTCGATGACGGGACCACCCTGGCCGCCCTGCTCGCAGCGGTCGACGAGCCGAACAACCGACTGATCACGCTGATCGGCCCGGGCGGCGTCGGGAAGACCCGGCTGGCAACCGAGGTGGCCCACCGTCTCACCGGGCCGGTCGCGTTCGTCGCCCTGGCTGCGTTGGGTGATGCCTCACTGCTGGCGGCCACGATCGGCAACGCGCTCGGCGTCGAACACGGCCCGACGCGCACGCATCTGCAGTCGCTGGTCGATCATCTCGGTCAGCGCGCGTTGACACTGATGCTCGACAACCTTGAACAGATCCCTGAAGCCGCGACCGAGGTCGCCGCGCTGCTGCAGGCTTGCCCAGGCATTCGGGTCGTCGCCACCAGTCGCGTCCCGTTGCGCATCGCCGGCGAGCTGCGCTTCCCCGTCCGCCCGCTCGAGGTCCGCCGCGGCGACCCGGCGGGGCGGCCGGGTGTGCGCCTGTTCCGCGAGCGGGCCACGGCGAGCGGCGTGGCCGGGCTCGATGACGAGCCAGAGGTGGCGGCGATCGCCGATCTCTGTCAACGGCTCGACGGACTGCCCCTGGCGATCGAACTGGCGGCCGCCCGCGCGGGGGTCGTGGCCCCGAGCGAGATGTTGCGGCATCTCGACCAGATGCTCGATCTCTTGAGGAGCGGGCGCAGCGACGCGCCCACCCACCAGCGCAGCATGCGCGCCGCTCTCGAATGGAGCGTGCGCCTCCTGCCGCCTGACGCGCAAGCCGCGTTCGCGGCGCTCGGAGTGTTTGCCGCCGGCGCATCGGCCGAGGCGGCGATGGCGGTGTGGGGCTTGGCGCCCAGCGATCGGCCGGCGTTCTTCGACCTCGTGCAGGTGCTCGCCGAGGCCCACTTGATCAGCGTCGAGCCTGCGCCGGCCGACGGGGGGCTGCGCATCGAGATGTTCGA
Organism: Actinomycetes bacterium; assembly: GCA_023417265.1. Taxonomy (GTDB): domain Bacteria; phylum Actinomycetota; class Acidimicrobiia; order Acidimicrobiales; family Ilumatobacteraceae; genus Ilumatobacter. The sequence goes on from JAEZFY010000119.1 coordinate 6,553, forward strand.
GACCACCCGCCAGTTCGCCCGCGACAAGCTCGACGAGCCCGATGCCGCCGACCTGGCCCACACTCGGCTGACAGCGTGGGCGGTCGACCTCGTCGACCGCGCCGAGCCGGCCCTGTTCGGGCCCGATCAGGGCGAGTGGCTCGACCGGCTCGACCGCGAGCTGCCGAATCTGCGGGCCGTTCGCCGGCGGCTCGCCGAGGTCGGTACGGAGGACGCGGCGGACGCCAGCTTGCGTCTGGTGGGTGGCCTCCAGCGGTTCTGGGACATCCGCTCGCGGTGGGTCGAGGGCGTCGCCTGGCTGAGTGACGTCCTCGCCCAGCCGGGCGGCTCGGCCGTGCACCGCGGCAAGGCGCACAAGGCACTCGGCGTGATGAACCGGTGCCTCGGCAACCTCGAGCAGGCCGACGCCGAGCAGGCCCGTGCCGTCGAGCTCTACGAGGCGGCCGGTGATCTCGCCGGCACCGCCTCGTGTCTGAACAATCGCGGCGTCGTCGCCCTCGACCGCGCCGAGTACGCCCGCGCCGACGCACTGTTCCGTCAGGCGCTGGAGATGTGCGAGGCATCCGGCGACGACCGGCTCGTCGCGATCGTGCTCAACAACCTCAGTCTGACCACGGCCGAGATCAGCGCCCTGCGTGAGGCGTTCCGGTTCGGCCGCCGTTCGCGCGAGCTGTTGCTGCGCCACGGCAACGTGTTCACGTTGAGCTGGGTCGAGGACAACCTGGCGGCGGTGATCACGCTCGCCGGACACCCACGGTGGGCGGTGCCGATTCACGCCCAGGCCATCCGGCGGCGGCTCGAACTCGGCGACGAGAGCGGGCTGGTGTGGTCGCTGGAAGCGCTCGCCCGGGCGTGGACCGCGATCGGTGACACCGAGCGCGCCGGGTTGGCGCTCGGCTTCGTCGCCGCCCACCGGCGCCGGCTCGGCGCCGTTCCCGTTCCGCACCACGACGTCTTGACGGCGCGCCGCACGGCTGTGCTGGTCGACCGCATCGGCGCCGCCCGCGCCGCCGAACTGTGGGCCGAGGGCGCCGCCCTCGATCCAGCCGAGGTGTGGGGGTGGTTCACCGGCTGACGCCGGCACGCACAGCGCCCCCACGAGAATCTGTGGGTGACATGTGGGTGACCTTCGTGGCCTTGCCCGGATCGTTCGTCGAGAGTCGTCGCTACCAACCGGTCGTCAGACCCCAGCGAAAGGACACCCGATGAACACCGCCCTTGCCACCCCGCCCGTCACGCCGCTCGGCGTGCAGGCCCCGTACCGCGTCGCCCCCGACACGTACGTCATCCCCGAGCTCGTTCCCGGCCCACCGGGCGCGTTCGTGTCGCTCAACTCGATGGTCATCACCGGCGCCGAGCCGGTGATCGTCGACACCGGCAACGAGCTCTCCCGCTACGAGTGGATGGAGGCCGCATTCTCGCTGGTCGACCCGGCCGACGTGCGCTGGATCTTCCTCTCGCACGACGACCACGACCACATCGGCAACCTCACCACGGTGCTCGAGCTGTGTCCGCAGGCGACGCTCGTCACCAACTGGTTCACCGTCGAACGGACGATCCGGGCGATGGAGCTGCCGCTCGATCGCATGCGCTGGATCAACTCCGGCGAGTCGTTCGACGCCGGCGACCGAACGCTCGTCGCCGTCCGCCCGCCGATCTTCGACTCGCCGACCACCCGCGGCCTGTACGACTCGACGTCCGGCGTGTACTGGTCGGTCGACTGCTTCGCCTCGCTGCTCCCCGGTCACGACACCGAGACCGACGAGGTTCCTGCCGATCTGTGGCGCGAGAGCTTCACGTTCTTCGCCCAGATGGTGAGCCCGTGGATCGCGATGACCGACCCGGCGCGGTTCGTCGCCGCCGTCGACGAGGTTGCCCGGTTGCGGCCGACGACGATCGCCGGCGGTCACATGGCACGCCTCCACGGCGCCCGCCTCGACGAGGCGTTCGAGCTGCTGCGGGCCCTGCCGACGCTCCCGATCGCACCGTTGCCGGGTCAGGCGGACCTCGACGCCCTGCTGCTGGCTGCCACCTCCGCCGCCGACGCGACGGCGATGCCCGCCTGACCCCGCTGCTTCCCATCGCACCTCCGCACCTGAAAGGCACCGACCCATGAATCGTTCCCTGCTCCGCACCCTGCCCGCCGGCCTCATCGGCCTCACCGGACTGACACTCGGCGGCACCGCCTTCGGCGCCGACGCTGACCGCGCCGCCTGTCAGGCGTGGCACCCGCACGCCGACGTCACCGGGACCACCGACGCCTGGAACCCCACTCCGGCGGTCGTCCAACCGGGCGACAGCTGGCATCCGGCGGCACCACCCGGCACGCCAGCCGACCCCTGGCACCGCGCCCTGCCCGCGGACGCCGAACGTGGCGACACGTGGCATCCGGCAGCTCCCGCGGGCAACGCGGCACGCCGCGCCTGGAATCCGGTCGCCGTGTCGTCGGTCGCCTGCTGAGACTGCGCTGCCGGGCGGCGGCCCGGCCACCAGGTGGCCTAGCGTGACCCGGGTGAGCGACGCCCGGGACCGCGCGATCGGCGCACTCGGCGGCCTGGCCGCCGGCGACGCCGTCGGAACCACACTGGAGTTCCGGCAGCCAGGAACGTTCACGCCGATCACCGACATGGTGGGCGGAGGACCGTTCGGGCTGCCGGCCGGAGCATGGACCGACGACACGTCGATGGCGATGTGCCTCGCCGAGTCGATCCTCGACCGCGGTGCGCTCGACCCGCACGACCAGCTCACCCGCTACGTGCGCTGGTACCGCGACGGGTACTGGTCGGCGACCGGCGCGTGCTTCGACATCGGCACCACGACCCGCCAGGCACTCCGGCGGTTCGCGACGACGGGCGCGCCGTTCGAGGCCCACCCCGACGAGGACGCCGCCGCCAACGGCTCGCTGATGCGCCTCGCCGCGGTACCGATCCGATGGCACACCGACGTCGCGGTCGCCGCCGAACGGTCGGGCGAATCGAGCCGCACGACCCACCCCGCGCGGCGACCCACCGACACCTGCCGCCTGCTCGGCGGGATGCTCGCGGCCCTGATCGCCGGCACTCCAGCCGACGACGTGTTCGCCGCCGACTTCTGGCAGTTCGGCCCGCTCCACCCCGCCGTCGAAGCGCTCGCCCGCGGATCGTGGGCCACCAAGCAACCGCCCGACATCCGCGGCAGCGGCTACAGCATCGCCGCCCTCGAGGCGGCCCTGTGGGCCGTCGCCGGTGCGGCCGACTTCCGCGAGGCGGTGCTGCGCGCCGCCAACCTCGGTGACGACGCCGACACGACCGCGGCGATCGCCGGCCAGCTCGCCGGCGCCCGGTGGGGTTGGTCGTCGATCCCCCCGGAGTGGCGCGCCCGGCTCGTGGCGGGCGACCGGATCGTCGCCATCGCCGGCCGCCTCTACGACGCCGCCACGGGCGAACCGCCGCCGCCGTGGGAGCACGACGGGTTCCTCCATGCGTGGTGGGTCGAGCCGGGCGTCGTGCTCGCCGGTGAGTACCCGGGGCATCCCGATGCCGTGCGTGCCGAAGGCAAGGTCAACCTGCTCGTCGATCATGGCGTGCGGACGCTGGTCGACCTGACCGCCCCGGCCGACGGGCTCGAACCGTACGACCACCACGTCGCCGCGGCCGCCGCGCGGCGCCGGCTCGACGTCCGCCGCGAGGCCCATCCGATCCCCGACTTCGGCGTGATCGACCATCCCGGCTACGACCGGATCGTCGAAGCGATCGCGGCCGCCACCACGCGCGGCGGCGTGTACGTGCACTGCTGGGGAGGCATCGGCCGCACCGGCACCGTGATCGCCAGCTTGCTGATCGACCGCGGCGCCGACTGCGGAGCTGCGCTCACCACGATCTCCGAACTGCGTCGGGCGACCCGCAAGGCACACCGCGTCGCGCCCGAGTCGGACCGTCAGCTCGCCCTGCTCCGCGAGCGCCGGCCACGTCGCCCGCGCCCGGAGGTGAGTGGCGACGAGTAGCGCGACTTCTCGGCCCGGTGTGGTCTTCTGCGTCGGCGACCGGCATCGTGACCCCATGCGAAGTACGCATCGCGCCTGCCGCCCGATCGGTCACGCGCTTCCCATGACGCCCGCTCTGCTGCCCGGTGCGCGCTGAGGTCGGCGGGCGTGTTCGGTTGGATCCCGCCTTGGCTGCGGCGCACGTTCGCGGTGTTGGTCGTCGGGCTCGTCGTGTGGCTGTTCGTGGTGCCTCAGTTCGGGGCCGCGCGCGAAGCCGTCGATGCTGTACGCGAGATCAGCCCCTGGCAGGTCGCCCTCGCGGTCGTCCTGGCCGCGTTCGCCTTCGTCGCCCAGGCAGAGATGACACGCCGCGTGATTCCGTCGTACGAGCGCCCGAGCCTGGTCGACATGCTGCGGATCGAGTTGGCCTCGGCGGCCGTCAGCCACACGGTGCCGGGTGGCACGGCGGCGGGCACGGCGCTCGGCTTCCGCCTGCTTCAGCAAGCCGGCACGTCGGGCGCCCACGCGGGTCTGGCGGCCGGTGTCCGCGGGATCGGGTCAGCGATGGTTCTCAACGCGATCCTGTGGCTGGCACTGCTGGCGTGGATCCCCACCCGCGGGTTCTCGCCCCAGTACGCGGTGGCCGGCGCGGTCGGCCTCGTGGGTCTCGCGGTCGGGGTGGCGCTCACCGTCGCGCTCGTGCGTGCGCCGGCGTGGACGACGCGTCTGCTCGAGCGGATCGCCGGGTGGCTGCCGCTCGTGCCCACCGAGCCGATCGCGGGTGGCGTCGCGCGCATCAGCGCCCAGCTGCGCCGCCTCCTGACCGATCGGGCGATCGCCACGCGCGTCGTGACGTGGGCGGCGCTGCATTGGCTCTCGCAGGCGGCGGCGCTGTGGTTGCTCCTGCACGCCTTCGGGTGGGACGCCGGGATGCTCGGCGTGCTCGTCGCGTTCGGGCTCGTCAACGTGCTGGCTGCGGTGCCGGTCACCCCGCGTGGGCTCGGTTTGGTGGAGGCGGTGCTGGTGCCGATGCTGGTCGGGTTCGGCTCGCCGGCGCACATCGCCACACTCGCGACCGTGAGCTGGCGGCTGCTCACATTCTGGCTACCGATCCCGCTCGGCGGCCTCAGCTACTTGTCGATCCTCGTGCACCGTCCCGACGTCGGCGAAGGCCGGCCCGAGGCGCGCCGCCGAGCCGGGGCTGAACTCGCCGAGGCTCGCCGCAGCCGTGGCGCTGAGACACTTCGTCGGTGACCGTCGGGCGGCGCCGGCTGCGAGTGCCTCGAGGCTGAGCGGATTTGCCGGGTGGGGTGACCCGCAAGTGCCTGGAAACCGACGTCCTACGACGTCTTGCCATTATTCATAGTTTCCTAGAAACTATGAATAAGCGCCGATAGGCTTCGGTCATGGATGCGCAGCGAGAGGCTCACCGCGGCGACTCCGGGAACGGCAGTCCCCGTGATCCTGTCATGTCGACACCTTGGCCGGCGGTCGAGTACGAGGAACACGCGTGGAGCAGTTCACTCGACATCCCGCGTCGCTGGCAGGCAACCTTCTCTGGTCCGTATCGTGCTGCGCTCGCACCGGAGATTTCCGGGCGGGACCTCGTCCTGCCGGCAGCCACGATGGCGCTCGCCGACGAGGCCACCGCCGAGCTGGCGCGCTTCGACGCCGAGATGGGAACGGAGATCGCCCCATTCGGCGCGATCCTGCTGCGGTCGGAATCAGCGGCGTCGTCGCGTATCGAGAACCTGACCGCATCGGCGAAGGCGGTTGCGCTCGCGGAGCTGGGTGACACGTCGCGGCGCAACGCCGCCGAGATCGTCGCCAACACGACTGCGATGCGGGCGGCGATCGAGCTCGCTGATCGCCTCGATGCTCCGGCCATCCTTGCGATGCATGACGCGCTGCTCGGGCAACACGACCCGACGATCGCCGGCAAGTGGCGCGACGCACAGGTGTGGATCGGCTCGAGCAGCTACGGACCCCACACGGCGACCTTCGTTCCGCCGCATCACAGGCGGGTTCCGGCGGCGATCGACGATCTCGTCGCGTTCATGCGGCGGGACGACCTGGCGGTGCTGCCACAGGCGGCGCTCGCACACGCCCAGTTCGAGACGATCCACCCGTTCCCCGACGGCAACGGTCGCACCGGGCGGGCAATCGTGCACTGCCTGCTCAGGGGCAAGCGGCTCACCCGCCAGGTGACTGTGCCGGTCTCGGCCGGTTTGCTCACTGACACAGACCGATACTTCGATGCGCTCACCGCCTACCGGGCCGGCCACATCCAGCCGATCGTCGAGCGATTCGCGGAGGCAAGCTTCGACAGCGTGGTCAACGGCCGCCAGCTCGTCAGCGAGCTACGCGCGCTCCGGGCGGCATGGAGCGACGCGATCACGAGCCGTCGCCAGGCGACGGTCTGGCGAGCGCTCACCGTGGTCTTCCAGCATCCCGTACTCGACAATCGGCTCGTGCAACGGGAGCTCGGGGTGTCGGTGATGGGCGCTGACGCTGCGATCACCGAACTC
>JAEZFY010000147.1 GCA_023417265.1 Actinomycetes bacterium
CCGGCGTTCTGGGCCGGGTCGCCGTACGAGCGGCCGAGCCCGCGCGCGATCACCCCGCGCGGCCCGGCCGAGCCGACCGCGGCGGCGAGCGCCGTCTCGTCGGTGGTGTCGACGGCGACCAGCTCGGCGACGCTGTGGAGCGCCTGTCCCCAGCCGGCAAGTGCCGTCCGGCGGCCGGCGACCGCGCTCAGTACGGCCATTCGGGCGGCTCCTTGCCACCCCGTGCGAGCAGCTTGCCGAGCCCCGCCGACAGCGCCACCTTGAGGGCGACGTTGCGGGCGAACCAGGTGAGCTGGGCCAACTGGCGGGCCGCGTTGCGCGCCCGGGCCGTGCCGCCGAGGCCGCCTGGAACGGCGACGTAGCTGGCGAGCGAGCGCGACCTGCCGACGTAGCGGAAGCGCCGTCCGAGGACGAGCTCGCGCACGATCGCGGCGGTGACGCCCACCGACGAGAACGAGTCGTGGATCAGCATCAGCCCGTGGTCGTTGACGCGATTGCCCCAGGCGACGATGTCGGCGCGGGCGGGGGCGTAGCGGTGGGCGCCGTCGATGTAGAGCACGTCGATCGCCCCGGCGACGTCGCCGAGGGCGCGGTCGGAGAACGCCCGCAGATGGGTCACCCGCTCGGTCACGCCGGCGGCGGCGAGGTTGGCGAGGAACTGGCGGTGATCGTGTTCGGCTTCGGTGTTGTAGCCGTCGAGCTCCTGCGGCCCGCGGTCGTTGCCGGCGTGCGGGTCGATGGCCACGATCCGAGCGGTGGCCGGAGCGGCCAGCGCGAGCACGATCGTCGAGCGCCCCTGGAAGCTGCCGATCTCGACGATCTGGCCAGCGTCGGGCGTGCCGGCCGCAGCCGAGTACAGGAGGTCGGACTGACCGCGGGTCATCCACCCGTCCACCTCGGCGACGGCGGCCCACGCCCGTTCGGGAGTCATGTCGGGATGTGTGGTGGGCATGCGGGGACGATCGCTCAGGGGGCGGGGGCCGGCGCCACGCTATCGAGGGGCTCGGTGACCCAGACGGGATGGTCGGCGTCGGCAAGCAGTTCCCGGTCGCCGGCCGAGTCGCCGTATGCCCACAGGACGACGTCGGCGCGGGCGAGGCCTTGGGCGGCGAGCCAGGCGTGCAGGCGGGCGACCTTCTCGGCGCCACGGCAGTTGTCGCCGTCGAGCGCTCCCGTGCACCGGCCGTCGGCGACCACGAGCCCGGTGCTCAGCACCGCTTCGGCCCCGAGCGCGGCGGCCAGGCCGTGCAGGTACGCGTCGTACGACGCCGAGACGAGCACGACACGGTGGCCCTGGTCGACGTGCCACCGCAGGCGGGCGGTGGTGTCGGGGCGCAGTCGGCCGGCGACGATCTCGGCGGCGAAGCGCTCCCCCGCGGTCACCACCGTGGCGTGCTCGGCGCCGGTGAAGACGGCGCGTGTGGCGCACTCCCGGAGCCGGTCCCGGTCCCGCCGAACGGCCGCGAGCAACGCAGTCGGTAGTTCGCGCAGGGCCCGCACGAGGGTGGCCGGGCGGGCCAGCCGGCGCAGGAACGGGAGCACGCTGTCGCGAGTGGTCAGCGTGCCGTCGACGTCGAAGGCGACGACGACCGGCTGGGCCGTCGCGCTCACGCGAGTTCGTCCAGCATCGTCCAGAACCCGGGCCAGCTCTTGCGGACCACGGCGGGGTCGTCGACGCGCAGCCCACCCGGCACGACCCGGCCGAGCACACCGAACGCCATCGCCAGGCGATGGTCGTGGTGGGTGGCGAGGGTGGCCGGGCGCAAGGTGTCGGCGGACGGCTCGACCGCCAGCCCGTCGGCGGTGTCGGTGATGCGCACGCCGGCCTGGCGGAGCTCACCGGCGAGGTCGCCGAGCCGGTCGCTCTCCTTGGCGCGGATGAAACCGACCCCGCGGATGCGCGTCGGGGTGCTCGCGCAGGCGGCGACCGCGGCGAGCGTGGGTACGAGGTCGGAGACGTCGGCCATGTCGACGTCGATGCCGACGAGCGGCGTCGCCGGGTCGCGGGTGACGGTGACCGAGCGCGCGTCCCACTCGACACGACAGCCCATCGCCGCCAGGAGATCGGCGAAGCGGGCGTCGCCTTGGCGGCTGTTGCGGCCGAGCCCGGCGACGGTCACCGAACCGCCGGCGATCGCCGCGACGGCGAGCGGATAGCTCGCCGACGAGGCGTCCGGTTCGATGGCGACATCGGCCGGCACATAGCGCCCGGGCGGCACGGCCACGGTGCGCTCCCCCACCGCCACACCTGACACGCCGAACCACGCCATCACGGCCGCGGTCAGCTCGACGTACGGCCGCGACACCAGCTCGCTCGACAGCTCGATCCGCAGGCCCTCGGCGAGATGCGGTCCGATCATCATCAACGCCGACACGAACTGGCTCGAGACGTCCCCCGCGAGCGTGACACGCGAGCTGGTGGGTGGGCCGTGGACGGTGACCGGTAGACCTCCGGGCGGTCCGCCCGGTGTGACGGTGGCCCCGAGCTGGACGAGCGCGTCGTGGAGCGGGCCGAACGGGCGGGTGCGCAGCGGCCCGGCGCCGTCGACCACCACCGGTTCGGTGCTGAGCGCGGCGAGTGCGGTGACGAACCGCGAGGTGGTGCCGGCGAGGGCCGCGAAGGCGACCGCGCCGGGTGCCGGGGCCGGTGTCGGCCGACCGGTGATCGTGACCGTGGGTGCCGCGCCGGCGGTGGCCACGCCGAGTGTGCCCAGGCACGCCAGCAGGGCCGTCGTGTCGTCGCCGTCGGGGAGGTTGCTGAGCTCGCTCGTACCGTCGGCCAGGGCGGCACAGACCAGCGCCCGGTTGGCGATCGATTTCGAGCCGGGCACCGTGACGACGGCGTCGACGGGCATCAGGCGAGCGGGGTCACGGCCGGCTTGAAACGGCGGGCCAGCAGGCCGCCCCGGAAGCGCTCGGCCGCGGCGGCGTCGACGAGCACCACGGCGACACCCTTGCCCTCGGCCATGTGGACGACTTCGAAGTTGGCGATGTTGACCCCGAGCTCGGCGGCCAGCGTGAACACCTCCGCGGCGGCGCCGGTGCGGTCCGGGATCGGGATGCGGACCTCGGCGAGCGATTCGGGGTGGGCCACGCGCGACGGGAGGTTGGTGCGCGCCTCGCGGGCGGTGGTCAGCGTGGCGTGGAGCGCCGCGCGGTCGACCGTGTCGACGATGCCGCGCACCCGGGTCAGCCCGTCGATCAGGCCGTCGAGCGCGGCGAGGATCGCCGGCCGGTTCTCGGCGCAGATGTCGAGCCAGATGTCGGGGTGCCCGCTGGCGATGCGGGTCATGTCGCGGAACCCGCCGGCGGCCAGCCGCAGCAGCGCCGCGTGCTCGTCGGATCGGTCGGAGGCGAGCCCCATCAAGGTTGCCGCGGTGAGGTGCGGGACGTGGCTGACCACGGCGACCACCCGGTCGTGTTGTTCGGGGCCGAGTGCGATCGCTTCGGCGCCGAGCGCGCGCACGATGCCGGACACGGCCGACAGCGTCAGGTCGGCGGTGGCGAGGGTGGGCGTGAGCACCCAGATCGCACCCTGGAACATGTCGCCGTCGGCCCCGTCGAGGCCGTCCAGCTCGCTGCCCGCCATCGGATGCCCGCCGACGAAGCGCGGGTCGTCGCAGGCCGCGCACACGGCGGCTTTCACGGAGCCGACGTCGGTGACGATCCCGGACGTCTCGGTGAGCGCCCGCTTCACCTGCTCGGCGACGGCGCCGACCGGCACGGCGACGAACGTGACCTCGGCCTCGGGGTGGATGCCGATCGCGTCGATCACGCCCATGTCGCGCGCGCGTGCGCCGATCCCGGGCGTGGAGTCCTCGCCGTGGACGCGCCAGCCACGCTCGCGCAGACCGAGGGCCACCGATCCGCCGACCAGGCCCAACCCGATGACGTTGGCGGTTCTGGCGTTCACGTGCCGAGATCGTACCGGTGCACGGTTACGGGCGGCCGACTGCTTTGGCGAGCGTGTTGCGCTCACCGGTCGACAGTTCGCGCCAGTCGCTGGGGCGCAGGTTGCGATCGGTGATCGGGCCGATCCGGACGCGCACGAGACGCAGCACCGGATGCCCGACCGCCTCGCACATCCGCCGGACTTGACGGTTGCGGCCCTCGTGGATCGTGATCCGCAGGACGCCCGGCGTCGGTTGCGACACCTCGGCCGGGGCGGTGACGCCGTCGTCGAGCTCGATGCCGTCGCGGAGCCGCCGCAGCGCGCCGTGCGACACCCGTCCGCGCACGTGGGCGAGGTACTCCTTCTCGACGCCGTGGCTCGGGTGCGTGATGCGGTGCGCCAGCTCGCCGTCGTTGGTGAGCAGCAGCAACCCTTCGGTGTCGAGATCGAGCCGGCCGACCGGAAACACGCGTGGCTCGGCCGGGACGAGATCGAGCACCGTGCGCCGATCGTGGGTGTCCTTGGCGGTGGTGACGACGCCGGCCGGTTTGTTGAGCAGGTAGTAGACGAGCCCCGGTTTGGCGCCCACCGGGGCCCCGTCGACCTCGATCAGATCGCTGTTCGGGTCGACCCGCCGGCCGAGCTCGGCGACCGTCCCGTTGACCTGAACCCGCCCGGCGGCGATCAGTTCCTCACACGCCCGGCGGCTGCCCCATCCGGTCGCCGCGAGCACCTTCTGCAGGCGCTCGCCACCTGGGAGTTGCCGGCGCTGCTCGGCCCACTGCTCCCACAGCGGCGGTTCAGGTGAGCGATCCGGCATCGCCGCCAGGGGCCTCGCTGAGGTCGGGTAGGGGCGTCACACGGAGGCCCTGTTCGAGCGCTTCGACGATGTCGGCCGAGGGGATGAACTCGGCGATCGGCGGCAGATCGTCGACCGAGTCGAGGCCGAGCTTGTCGAGGAACAGGGCGGTCGTGCCGAACAGCACGGCTTGCCCGGGGCCGTCGTCGCGGGCGACTTCGTCGATGTAGCCACGGGCCTGCAGCGTGCGGATCACACCGTCCGGGTCGACGCCCCGAATCGAAGCGACCTGGGCCCGTGAGATCGGCTGCTTGTAGGCGATGATCGCCAACGTCTCGAGGGCTGCACCGGACAGGCGAGCCTTGCTGTCGTGGAGGACGAAGCGCTCGACGTACGCGGTCTGGTCGGGGTGCGTCTGGTAGCGGTAGCCGCCGGCGACCCGGACCAGCTGGAACCCGCGCCCGGCGCCCTGGTAGTCGTCTTGGAGCTCGCGGCACCACTGCTCGACCAGCCCGATCGGCTGCTCGAGCAGTTGTGCGAGCAGCTCAGGAGGAACTGGGTCGAGGGCCACCAGGACGACCGCCTCGATCGCTCGCTTGAGCTCGGCGACGCGCTCGTCGGGTGACAGCAGTTCGTCCGTCATGGCTGCTCAAGGCTACTGGCGCGGGCCGCTAGCCCTCGTAGGCGTCGACGAGGATGCTCTCCGGCGTGCAGGTGTCGTCGGGCGCCCACGTGATCGCGATGTCGCCGAATTGGTGCGGCTGGTCGATCTCGACGAACCCCTGCTTGTACAGCTCGAGCACGGCGAGGAAGCGGACGATCACCTCGAGCCGCTCGGGCTCGTCGGCGTTGAGCGCCCGGAACGTCGTGGTGCCGAGCCGCGGTAGCTCGGTGACCAGCTCACCGATCGCCTCGGCCACCGTGAGCCGGATCGGGTTGACGTGGAACAAGTCGACGATCGGCGTCGGCTTGGGCGTGAGGGCGCGGATCGCGGCGCTCTGCAGGCGGCGCACGCTGGTGCCTTCGAGCAGGTCGGGCGACAGCCCGGCGAAGCGCTCGTCGGGGCCGACGACACGGGCGAACGAGCGGTCGGCCGAGTCGGCGAGCGCCGAGAACACCTGGGCGACGTCCTTGAACGTCTTGCACTCGATCAATCGGGCGAGCAGCAGGTCGCGCTCCTCCCAGAGGGCGAACTCCTCGTCGAGGTCGACGTCGACGCTGCCCGGCAGCAGCCGCCGCGACTTGAGCTCGACGAGCGTCGCCGCGATCAGCAAGAACTCGGTGGCGACGTCGAGGTCGAGTGCCTGCATCCGTTCGACCTCGGCGAGGTAGGCGTCGACGATCTTGGCGAGGTCGATCTCGTAGATGTCGACGTCTTCCTTCAGGATCAGCTGAAGGAGCAGGTCGAACGGGCCTTCGTAGACCTGCGTCGTCACGAGTACGGGGGTACGCACGGCCATCGCCACAGATTACACGCGTGTGGTTCGCCCGCGGTCAGCGCGTCAGTTCGTGGCGGCTCGGGCGCGGGCCGCCTCGAACAGCACCACGGTGGCTGCCATCGCCACGTTGAGGCTTTCCGCCCGGCCGTGATGCACGATCCGCACCCATTCGTCGACGGGTGCGTCGTCGGCGAGGCCGTGGGCTTCGTTGCCGACGACGACGGCCACCCGGCCGGTCCAGTCGGCTTGGGTGTGCGGTGTGCCGTGGTGCGACGACGTGCCCACCAGGCGGTAGCCGGCGCTGCTGACGTCGGTCAGCGAAGCGCTTACGACCGGTACGTGGAACAGCGCCCCGGCACTGGCGCGGACGACCTTGGGGTTGAACGGGTCGACCGATCCGGGGGTCAGCACCATCGCCTCGGCGCCGGCCGCTTCGGCCGAGCGCAGGATCGTGCCGAGGTTGCCCGGGTCACCGAGCTGGTCGGCGACGACGACGAACTCGCCGGTCAGCGCGGCCGGCGGCGGGATGGCCACGATCGCCAGGTTGGGTTGCGGGCGTTCCGTGCTGGCGATCCGCTCGAGCACGCCATCGCCGAGCAGGTACGCCGGTGCAGCCGCCACCGGTTCGGCGCCGGGGGCCACGAACTCGGCCACGATCGTCCACCCGCCGGCGAGCGCTTCGCCGATCAGGACCGCCCCTTCGACGACGAACTGACCCTCGTCCGCACGCGCACTGCGGCGCCCCAAGAGGCGCCGCAGTCGCTGAACGTTCGGGTTGGTGTAGCTGAGCGGTTCAGCCAAGCGCGGTCTTGGCCTGGGCCACGATCGCGCTGAACGCCGCCGCGTCGGTGACCGCCAGGTCGGCGAGCACCTTGCGGTTGACTTCGATGCCGGCTGCGTTCAGCCCGGCGATGAAGCGGCTGTAACTGATGTCGTTCTGCCGGCAGGCGGCGTTGATGCGCTGGATCCACAGGGCGCGGAACTCGCCCTTCTTGGCGCGCCGGTCGCGGAATGCGTACTGGCCGCTGTGCAACAGCTGCTCGTTGGCGCCGCGGAACGTACGGCTCTTGTTGCCGAAATAGCCCTTGGCGGCCTTCTTGACCTTCTTGTGGCGCTGCGACTTGGTCACACCGCGCTTGACGCGTGCCATCTCACTCTCCTCTGGTGCGTGTCTTCGTGGGGGTGGTGATCAGCGCTCGGCGAGGAGCCGCTTGATCTTCTTCTCGTCGGTGGGATGGACGTCCTGGTCGCTCGCCAGACGCCGCGTGCGCGTCGAGGCCTTCTTCTCGAACAGGTGCTGGCGCATGGCCTGCTGGCGACGGAGCTTGCCCGTACCTGTCTTCTTGAACCGCTTGGCGGCGGTCTTCGAGGTCTTCATCTTCGGCATCATTCGTCTCCTGTGGTCTCGTCGGCGTCAGTGCCTGCGGCCAATGCGGGTTCGTGATCAGGTTCGCCGGGCGGCTGCACCCCGGTCGCTTCGGCCGCTCCGGCCTCTTCTGCCTGGGCCTTCTTGAGCGCTTCTTGGGCCTTCTTGTCGGGCGCCAAGACCATCGACATCATGCGGCCTTCCATGCGGGCCTGGTTCTCCACCTTGGCGATCGGGCCGACCGCTTCGATCACCTGGTCGAGGATCTTGCGGCCGAGCTCGGGGTGGGCCATCTCGCGGCCGCGGAACTGCAGCGTGACTTTGACCTTGTGGCCCTCGCCGATGAACTGGAGCAGGTGGCGCATCTTGGTGTCGAAGTCGCCCTTGCCGATCTTCGGCCGGAACTTGACTTCTTTGACCGTGACATGGATCGACTTGCGTCGCGCCTCTTTGGCCTTCTGGGCTTCCTCGTAGCGGAACTTCCCGTAGTCCATGATCCGGCACACCGGCGGTTTCGCCATCGGCGCCACCTCGACGAGGTCGAGGTCGAGGCCCCGCGCCATGCGCAGGGCTTCCGGTACCGGCTTGATGCCCAACTGGGCGCCGTCGGGGCCGATCAACCGGACCTCGCGGGCCCGGATGCGGTCGTTGACACGATGCTGCTCGGTGTTCGCAGCTATGACTGATCACTCCTGTACAAGGGCGGCTGCCTCCTGAATTGGTTTCGCGGGTACTGCTCGACGCGAAGGGTGGCGGAGCAGCACCGGAGACCGGTGTGATCGTTCATCGACCCGGACGCACGGTACAGCGGGTGCCGGAGCGCTCGCTGGTGGCCGGGTGGAGCCGCCGGAGCGGCCCACTTCGCCTCTGTTGTCTATCGGTATTGCGGTGTTGCGGTGTTCGCGCCGAGCCCGGTCGCCCAGATTCGGCATCGGTAGGCTAGCGCCGATGCGTGACGAATCCGACGTGTTGAGCGAGGGTGAGGCCGCGCTCCGTGAGGCCCGCGCCCGGCTCGCCGAGGTGCCGGCCGAGACGGTCGTCGTCAACCACGTGATGGGTCTGTACGAGCTTGCCGCGATCCACCTGTCGGCCGTCCCGCCGCGGCTCGCCGACGCGGCGTTGGCGATCGATGCCGTGGCGGCGTTGGTCGAGTCGCTCGGCGATCGGCTCGGGGGCGAGGCGCCGACGCTGCGCGACGCGCTCGCCAACATCCGGATGGTGTTCGTACAGATCAAGGCCGACGCCGCCCCGGCGTAGCCGGTCGGGGTTGCGGCGTCAGGGTTGCGGGGTCGCCGTGTGGAATCGGCCGAACGGCGCCGCGCGCACCCGGCCGTCGGCGACGGTGACGCCCTCGCCGCGCAGCAGGGCGGCCTGTTCGGTTTCGTGGCCGGGCACCAGCCGGCCCGAGCTGGTGACCACCCGCCACCACGGCACCTCGACGTCGAGCTCGCCGGAGGTGGCGAGGATCCGTCCGACGAAGCGGGCCCGGCGCGGATACCCGGCGACCTCGGCGACGTCGCCGTAGGTGGTCACCTCGCCCTCGCGGAGGGTGACCAGGACGGCGATGACGCGCCGCTCGAGTTCGTTCACACCGGGCGGATCTGGGCGGCCTGGTAGCGCCCGAACTTGGCGAGCATCTGGAACTCGACGCCGGTGCCGGGGGCGATCGTGCGGCTTCCGTCGGCGATCTCGATGCAGTGGAACGGGAGCACGACGCCGTCACCGGCGGTGATCGTGCCGGTGCCGGCAGCCGGGTCGAAGCTGGCCACGACGCCGTCGTGCAGCCGGCTCCCGGCGCCCATGTACATCATGGGATGATCTTGAGGATCGGCAGCTCCAGCAGATCGGTGGCCCCGGCCTCGCGCAGGTCGGGGATCAAGAGGTTGATCCCGGCCTTGGCGACGACCGTCTCGATCGCGTAACCGCCGTTGGCGAGCTCGCTGACGGTGGGCGACTTGGCGGCCGGCAGGACGGCGAGCACGGCGTCTTTGGCGGCCGCGGGGACGTTGAGTTTGAGGAGCACCTTGCCGCGGGCGTCGAGGGCGCCGTTGAGGAGCGTCATCAGCTGCTCCATCGCCTTGCGCTTGGCGGGGTCGGCGTAGGCCGCCGGGTGGGCGATCACCTCGGTGTAGCTGAGCAGGATCGTGTCGATCACGCGCAGTCCGGCGGCGCGCAGCGCCCGGCCGGTCTCGGTGATGTCGACGACGCAGTCGGCGATGTCGGGGATCTTGGCTTCGCTGGCGCCGTAGCTCAGGCGCACGTCGGCAGTGACGCCACGCTCGCGGAAGAAGCGCTCGGTCAGGGCGGGGTACTCGGACGTGACGCGCACGCCCGTCGGCAGGTCTTCGACGCGCTGGTACGGGCTGTCGCCGGCAACGGCGACGACGACCTGGATCGGGTTGGTGGTCGCCTTCGAGTACTTCAGCTCGCCGAGGCTCGTGACGCGCGCGGCGCGGCCGGTTTCCTCGACCCAGTCGCGCCCGGTGATGCCGATGTCGAACAGCCCTTCGGCGACGTACATCGGGATCTCCTGCGGGCGCAGGATCCGCACGCTCTCGATGCGCGGGTCGGCGACGGTGGCCTTGTAGTCGACGTCGGAGGAACGGCGGATCGTCAGGTCGGCGGCCTCGAACAGGTCGAACGTCGCCCGTTCGAGAGATCCTTTGGGCAACACGACCTTGAGCACGACGCGCAACGGTACCGGCCGTGCCGCACGGTCACCCAACGGCTTGGGTGGCGCTAGTGCTCGGTGGGATGCGCGGCGAGCAGCTGCAGGGCGTGTGGCAGCACGTCGAGCACGGCGTCGAGTTGTTCGACGGCGCCCTTCGGGCTACCCGGCGCGTTGAGAATGATCGCCTGGCCGCGGATGCCGGCACGGCCGCGGCCGAGCCGCCCGTGCGGGCTGACGAGCCGCATCGCCTCGGCGAGGCCGGGGGCGTCGCGCTCGAGCACGGCGGCGGTGCCTTCCGGCGTCTGGTCGCGGGGCGCGAAGCCGGTGCCACCGGTCGTGACGACCAGGCCAGCGAAGCCGTCGCACAGCTCGCGGAGGTGGCGGGCGACGTGTTCGGCCCCGTCGGCGGTGACGCGGTGGTCGACGACGTCGAAGCCCTGGGCGCCGAGGTGGGCCGCGACGCCGCGGCCGCCGGTGTCGTCGCGGGTGCCGTGGAAGACGCCGTCCGACACGGTGAGGACCTTGGCCTGCAGGCGCGCGTCGGTGCCGCTCATCGTTCGCGACGGTACCGAATCATGACCATCCCGTCGGTGTCGGCGTCGTGCGGGAGCACCCGCCAGCCGCGCCCGAACGGACGCCAGATGCCCGCTGGCGGCACGGTCGTATCGGGGGCGAAGCCGGCGGGGATCGGGTGGTCGAGCGACTCGGCCGAGGTCAGCGTGCACACGCTGTAGACGAGCCGCCCGCCGGGGCGTACGAGTGCTGCCGCAGCCGGGAGCAGTTGGCGCTGCAGCGCGGCGAGCTCGGCGACGTCGTCGGGGCCGATCCGCCAGCGCGCGTCGGCGCGGCGACGCAGCACGCCGAGGCCCGAGCACGGCGCGTCGAGCAACACTGCGTCGGCGTGGCCGTCGCGCAGTGGCGGTCGGCGCGAGTCGGCGACGAGAACGCCGAGCGCGGTGCCGGTGCGGGTGGCATTCTCGGCGACCAGCGCGGCCCGGGTGCGGTGCCGGTCGGCGGCGATCACGTCGGCACCGGTGGCCGCCAGGGCGGTCGCCTTGCCGCCGGGTGCGGCGCACAGGTCGACCACCCGTTCGCCCGGTTGGGCGGCGAGCGCGGCGGCGACCCACTGCGACGCTTCGTCCTGCACGTAGCCGTCGGCGCGGGTGCTGACCGGTGGGGCCGCGTTCATGCGCGCGAGCGCGGCGTGGGCGTCGGCCTCGCCGAGCTCGGCGGTGAGCGTGTCGACGATCCAGTCCGGGTAGCTCAGGCGCACGTTCTCGCTCGGCCACACCATCGGCGTGTCGGCGACCCGGCGGAGCACGGCGTTGACGAACCCGCGGGTGCGGCGTGGGGCGAGGCCGACCGTTTCGCTGACGGCCGCGTGGGCGGGCACCTCGGTGAACGCGAGCTGATAGGCCCCGAGCCGCAGCAGGGTGCGCGTGGTCGGGTCGGGCGCTTGGGTGACGAAGCGGTCGACGAGGGCGTCGCAGGCGCGCCGCATCCGGGTCGTGCCGTAGACCAGTTCGGCGACGAAGCGGCGTTGGCGTGGGTCGAGCCGCGAGCGGTCGAGTGCTGGGCTGAGGGCGAGGTTGGCGTACGCGCCGTCGGCTTCGATCCGGCGCAGGACATCGAGGGCGACCCGTCGCGCGCCGAGCCCGTCCGGTACCGGGGCGGGCGTGTTCACGTGAACCACTCGCCGGGTTGCGGTTGGGCGCCGTTGCGCCATGCTGCGTAGCTCATCGGCGGTCGCCCCTCGGGTTGCACGGTGACCGGTTCGAGCCGCGCTCCCCCCGGGTCGAGCCGGGCGGCGAGCAGCTTGATGCGTTTGCCGCGCCAGGTGGTCCACGCCCCGCCGAGCCGCACGAGCCGGTCGATGTCGGCGGCGGGGCGTGACCAGTCGATCCGCAACTCGGCGGGATCGAGCTTGGCCGCGTACACGGGCTCGCCCACTTGCGGTTCCGCGGGCGGGAGCGCGCCGGCTGCTGCGGCCGCGGCGAGCGTCTCCAGCAGCAGTTCGCTGCCGACCGCGACGAGGTCGGCGCGCAGGTCGTCGGCGGTAGCCCGCGGCCCGATCGGGACCGTTCGGCGGGCGTACACGCCGCCCGTGTCGAGGCCTTCCTCGACGGCCATCACACACACGCCGGTCTCCTGGTCGCCGGCCAGCAGCGCCCGCTCGACGGGGGCTGCGCCGCGCCACCGCGGGAGCAGCGAGAAGTGCAGGTTGACCATGTCGAGTTCGGCGAGCACGTGCGGTTTGATGAGCCGCCCGTAGGCGACGACGACGCCGAGGTCAAACGGGGTGGCGGCGTGGATCGGGAGGAGCTCGTCGACGCTGTGGACGACGGCGATGCCGTGGTCCTCGGCTGCCTGCTTGACCGGGCTCGGCGAGCGCTGCGTGCCGCGTCCGCGCCGCTTGTCGGCACCCGTGACGACCAGGCCGACGTCGTGCCCGGCGTTGATCAGCGCCTCCAGCGGCGGCACCGCGATCGCCGGCGTGCCGAGGTAGACGAGACGCATCAGCGCAAGCGCAGACGTCGCCGGATCGGCCCCTTGGCGCCGACCTCGGAGGCCTCGCGCTGCATCTGGCGGTATTCGGCGAGCGCTTCCTTGCGCTGTTCGGGGGTCATCCGGTCGAACATCAGCACGCCGTGCAGGTGGTCGAGTTCGTGCTGCAGCATGCGCGCTTCGAACTCGTCGGCTTCGATCTGGACCTCGTTGCCGTCGCGGTCGAGACCCCGGACGAGGACGGTCTTCGGGCGCAGGATCTCGACGTACAGGCCGGGGATCGACAAGCACCCCTCCTCGTAGACCCATTCGCCGTCGCTCTCGACGACTTCCGGGTTGAAGAGCACGTCGCGGTCGTCCTCACCGAGATCCCAGACGACGATCTGCTTCTGCACGCCGATCTGCGGGGCGGCGAGGGCGACGCCGTTGTCGCTCGTGGCGAGCGTCTGGAACATGTCGTCGACGAGACGCACGAGCTTGCCGTCGATGTCGGTGACGGGCGCGGCCTCGGACTTCAACACGGGGTCGCCGAAGGTTCGGATCGCGAAGGCCATGACCTGCCAGGCTACCGATGTGCCTCAGTACTTCGATCGGAGCCCGGGCGTGGCGTCCGCCACGGCGACGTTCGACGTCGTGCTCGAGGACGTGGCGTTCAGGTTGACGACCGACCGGGGCGTGTTCAGCCACGGCCACGTCGACGCCGGCACCGGGCTGCTGTTGCGCACCGCACCCGCTCCCCCGCCGACCGGGAACCTGCTCGATCTGGGGTGCGGGGCGGGCCCGATCGCGTTGACGCTGGGACTGCGCGCGCCGGCGGCCACGGTGTGGGCGGTCGACGTCAACGCTCGGGCGGTCGAGTTGACCGGTCGCAACGCCGCAGACAACGGGGTCGCCAACGTGCGCGCGATGGCTCCCGAAGGCGTGCCCGCTGACCAGACGTTCGACGCGATCTGGTCGAACCCTCCGATCCGGATCGGCAAGCCCGCGCTCCACACGCTGTTGCGCACCTGGCTGCCGCGTCTGGCGCCCCACGGGGAGGCGGTGCTCGTGGTCAACAAGCACCTCGGCGCCGACTCGTTGCAGGAGTGGTTGGCGCACGAGGGGTTCCCGGCCGAGCGGATCGCCAGCCGGCAGGGATTCCGGGTGCTCGTGTCACGCCGCCGTGCGTGAGCGGGCGCGGTAGTCGGCGTAGCGCTGATCGGGCGGGCGGTACACCGTGAGGTAGCCGCGAGTGTCTGGGCCGACCACCGGGTAGTCGCGGATCCACGCCGGGTCGGCGCCGAGCAGCCGGGTGCACGCCCGACAGGCCGTACTGCCGCCCGGCACGAACTCGTTGTGCCAGCCGGCGACCGGCGCCGTCACGCGAGCGAAGGCGCCACAGATCGACGCGTGCCGGCCGAGCTGATCGGGCGCCTGCCCGACGAAGTCGGCCGCCGGGCGCACGGCGTGGGCGCGCCGATTGACGCTGCGCTGTGCCGGCCGCCACGGTGTCGCCAGGAGGCGTACGCCGTGCGCCCGCCGCCAGCGGTAGGCCTTCTGGCGACAGGCGTTGGTGCAGTAGATGCGCTTGCGCCCGGCCCGGAACTCGTGTGGCGTCGGCGTCGCGCACACCGGGCATGTCCAGTCGCCCGGCTCCGGCTCGCCGGCGCCGAAGGGCGTGTGGTGCGGTGTCTGCTCGTCCATGCCCCCATCGTGCGCGAGGGGTGTCATCGAGAACCTGCCAACTCCCCGACGCGATCCCCGCGCCCGGACGGGAACCCATGCGAAGCGATCCCGAATCGTCTCACGAGCACCCCGAGACCCCATCGTGAATCGTCTCACTCACCCGACATCGGCGCGCATGAGACGATTCACGACGGCCCGCCCCGCATCGTGCGAGACGATTCACGACGGACTGGCCCGCATCATGCGAGACGATTCACGATGGGGCTTCGCGCGCCGTGCGAGACGATTCGCCGATGGAGGCGCCGGGGCCCGGTGGCTAGCGGGGTGGATCGACGGCGATCCGTAGCCGGCTACCGGCGGGGCGGCGGCCGCGGCTGAGCGCCGCGCCGAGCGTCATCCAGTCATCGGCACTGGCGACCCAACGATCGCCGCCCAGCGCCGACACCCGCAGCGGCTCGCCCTCGAGCGAGGCGACGAACTCGTCAGCGCCCTTGCCGCCGATCTCGGCGTACGCCCCGTACGGCGGCAGGCCGAGCAGCTCGCGCGTCGGCCGCTCGGCGGCGAGCAGGCGGCCCGGGTCGGCGAACCGGGCGGCCTGCAGCACGACATGATCGGGCGAGAACGTCTGCACGAGCACCCGCCCGCCAGCCTCACGCCGGCCGACCAGCCGTGCCGCCCGCACAAGCAGCGCCAACGCCTGCTCGGCAGCGCGGTAGCGCGGCGCCAGCAGCTCGCGATCGAAGTCGAGAAACGCCACCGTGTCGGCGTGCTCGGCGCGATGCAGGACCGCCTCGGTTCCGACGAACAAGCCGGTGGCTGGCAGCACCTGGTCGGAGCGGCCGGTGACCGTGATCACGTCACGACCGCTCGCCGCCCGCAACTCCTCGGCGAGCCGCGCCACGCCAGGCCGCAGATTGGCGAACCGGGCGGACCCACACTGCGCGCACACCGACGGCCGCGAGAGGCCGCAGCGCCGGCAGTCGAGCGTCGCCTCGGCCATCACGACCGCGGCGTCACACCGCGTGCAGCGAGCCAGCTGACGGCACGCACGACACGCCAGCAACGCCGACTGCCCGGTGGTGTTCGACACGCACACGACCGTCCGCCGCGGGTCGCGGGCGTGCTCGATCAGCGCCGACGTCAGCAGCGAGCGTTTCCAGGGCTCCTCGTCGCTCCGGTCGATCACCTCGACGATCGGCCAACCCGCGCGTTCGCGCTCGGCCGGTGGCCGGATCGGCGCGCCGAGCGCCGCGACGGCTGTGAGCGTCGGCGCGGGAGACACCGCGAGCAGCGGTACCCCAACCCGGCGACACCGCTCGACGAGCACATCACGGGCATGCCACGTCGGCGACCCCTCCTCTTGGAGCGCTTCGTCGTGTTCGTCGATCAACACCGCGGCAGCAAGCCCGCCGCACGGCGCCCAGGCAGCCGACCGGGCGCCGATCACCACGTCGACGCCCCCCGCCGCAGCCGCCCAGTCGGCCGGCACCGTCGCCACCGACAGCCCGGCGCGCCGCAACCGCGCGGCGAGGACGAGCGACTGGTCGACACTCGGCACGACGACGAGCGTCGAACCGAGCGCGGCGGCGCTGAGCACCGCCGGCAGCGGATCGCTCGTCGGCGGCAGCCGCAGCACACCCCCACCCGCCGCCAACAGACGGCTCGAGGCCGGTGAGCGCGGCTCGACAACGAGCCCACTGCGCCGCGCCGCCGGTCGCCGGGCCACGACCCGCGCCGGCGAGGCGACGCCGAGGAAATGCCGTTGCCGACCCGCCCATCGAATCGCCGCCCAAGCGGCGAGCTCGACGATGTCGGCCGCCGGCCCGACGCCGGTCAGCTTGGCGATCGGCAACCGGCCGGTGGTGTGACCGTCGGGCGGGTCGAGCGCGATGACCCATCCGCCGACTCGGCGGCCATGCAACGAGACCCGCACGAGCGCGCCGACGGCAAGCTGCATCCCCTCCGGGACGTCGTAGTCGAACGCCTTGTCGAGCCCGGTGACGTCCGGCAGCACCCGGGCGACGGTCATCGCCCGCAACCGCAGCTCAGGAGACGCCGACGGCTGCCTTGAAGTCGTCGAGCCGGCTCAGCGTCTCCCACGCGAACTGCGGGCGTCCGAAGTGCCCGTAGGCCGCCGTTGCCTGGTAGCCCGGCTGCTTGAGCTCGAGGTCGCGCACGATCGCAGCCGGACGCAGGTCGAACACCTGGCGGACCGCGGCCTCGATCTTGAGCGGGTCGATCTGCTCGGTACCGAACGTCTCGACGAGGATGCTCAACGGCTGGGCGACACCGATCGCGTAGGCGACCTGGATCTCGCACTTCTCGGCAGCACCCGAGCCGACGACGTGCTTGGCGACCCAGCGGGCCGCGTATGCGGCCGAACGGTCGACCTTGGATGGGTCCTTGCCGGAGAACGCCCCGCCACCGTGGCGACCCATGCCGCCGTAGGTGTCGACGATGATCTTGCGCCCGGTGAGCCCGCAGTCGCCCTGCGGCCCACCGATCACGAACTTCCCGGTGGGGTTGATCCAGATCTCGTAGTCGTCGTCGGCGAACTGCTCGGGCACGACCGGGCGGATCACCTGCTCGATCAGGTCGGGCCGGATCACCGTGTCGCGGTCGACGCCGTCCTGGTGCTGGGTCGAGATCAGCACGTTGAGCAGCCGGATCGGCTTGCCGTCCTCGTACTCGTAGGCGACCTGCGTCTTGCCGTCGGGCCGCAGGTACGGGATCTGGCCCGACTTGCGCACCTCGGCCAGCCGCTCGGCGAGGCGGTGCGCGGTCCAGATCGGCAACGGCATCAGGTCCTCGGTGTCGTTCACCGCGTACCCGAACATCATCCCCTGGTCGCCGGCGCCCTGGCTGTTGAGCAGGTCTTCGCCGGCGACGCCGCCGCGCAGCTCCTCGGAGGCGTCGACGCCCTGGGCGATGTCGGGGCTCTGCTCGTCGATCGACACGATCACCCCGCAGGTGTTCCCGTCGAAACCGGCCGCCGGGTTGTCGTACCCGATCCCGCGGATGGTTTCGCGGGCGATCTTGGGGATGTCGACGTAGGCCGTGGTGGTGATCTCACCGGCGACCACGCACAGGCCCGTGGTGACGAGCGTCTCGCAGGCCACGCGACCGTTCGGATCGTCGCTCAGAATCGCGTCGAGCACCGCGTCGGACACCTGGTCGGCGACCTTGTCGGGGTGTCCCTCGGTGACGCTTTCGGAACTGAAGGTCCAACGGGCCACGGGTTGTCTCCTGTCGTAGGGGTGAACTGATGAGGCTTAGGGCTGACCGCGGCGGGCAACGACCTGGTCGAGTACCGCCGCCGCGACGACCCGCTTGTCGGTCAACGGGACCGCCACCGCGGACCCGTCCTCAGCGAAGATCGTGACCGCGTTCGTGTCGTGCCCGAAGCCGGTGGCCGGAGCGCCGACGTCGTTGGCGACGATCATATCCAGCGCCTTCGCGGCGAGTTTGCTTCGGGCGTTGGCCGCGAGGTCGGCCGTCTCGGCGGCGAACCCGACGAGCACCTGCCCCGGCCGCTTGGCCGCGCCGAGCCCGGCGAGGATGTCGGGCGTCGGTTCGAGCGCGATCTCGGGGACCCCGTCGCGCTTCTTCAACTTGCCGGCCACCGGCGCCACCGGCCGGAAGTCGGCCACTGCGGCCGCCATCACGACGACGTCGCTGCCCGGCGCGAGGCGCTCCATCGCGGCCTGCAGCTCGGCCGCGGTCTCGACGCGTTCGACGGCCACCCCGGCGGGGACCGGCAGGTCGACGGTGGACACGAGCGTCACCGCCGCGCCGCGGGCGGCGGCCTCGGCCGCGATCGCGTAGCCCTGCTTACCCGACGACCGGTTGGCGATGACGCGCACGGCATCGATCGGTTCGCGCGTCCCCCCGGCCGAGACGACCACCTTGACCCCGGCCAGATCGCCCGGCGAGAGCACCCGTTCGACGGCAGCCACGATCGCCTCCGGTGCCGCCAAACGCCCAGCCCCGACGTCGCCACCGGCGAGCCGGCCCTGCTCGGGCTCGACGACGTGCACGCCGCGACTGCGCAACGTGGCGATGTTGGCGGCGACCGCCGGGTGCTCCCACATCTCGGTGTGCATTGCCGGGCAGACGACCACCGGCGCCCGGGTGGCGAGCAGCACGTTCGTGAGCAGATCGGTGGCGAGCCCGGCGGCGTAGGCGCCGAGCAGCCGGGCGGTGGCCGGGGCGACGACCACGAGATCGGCCGACTGGCCGAGCCGGGTGTGCGGAATCGGCGTGTCCGGGTCGTCCCAGAGACGGGTTCGCACGGGTTCGCTGGCGAGCGCCGACAGCGTCGGCGCACCGATGAAGCGTCCCGCGGCGCTGGTCATCACCGGCATGACGTGGGCCCCGGCGTCGACCAGCCGGCGGCACACCTCGACCGCCTTGTACGCGGCGATCCCCCCGGTGACCCCGAGGACGATTCGCTTGCCCTCGAGCACCGACTCCCCCACGCCGAGCGACCGGCGTCAGCCGGCGTCGGCGGCAGCCACGTCGGCGTCGCCGGCGGGCAGGTCGAGATCGGCGACCGGCTCGGGCGCGTCGGTGGCGACGATCTTGTCGCTGGCGATCTCCTCGAACGCGATCGACAGCGGCTTGCGCGACGTCGACGAGACCTGCGGCGGCACCATCGACCCGAGCCCGTCGCCGAGCTGGTTGAAGTACGAGTTGATGTTGCGCGCCCGACGGGCGGCGAGCGTGACCAGACCGAACTTCGAGTCGACGCGGTCGAGCAAGTTCTCGATCGGCGGCGTCATCATCGTGTCGTGGCTGCGGGCCATGCTGCTCCCTTGCATCGGAGGTGATCGCCGCTGGAAAACGGCGGGGCAACCCTACCGTCCGGAGGCCCCGGTTCGCTCGCGCTCCACGATCTCGGCGAGCTCGTCGACGGTGCGCTGCAAATCGTCGTTGACGACGACGTGGTTGGCGATCGCCAACCCGATCGGCTCTTCCTGCTCGGCCTTGCGGAGCCGGGCGTAGACCTTGTCGTCTGGATCGCCGCGCCCGCGCAGGCGCCGCTCCTGCTCCTCGCGGCTGGGCGGGAGCACGAAGATCAGGACTGCCTCGGGGTACTTCGCCTTGACCTGCTGAGCCCCGTTGACCTCGATCTCGAACACGATGTCGGGACCGTCGGGCTCGTCGAGATGGTCCGGGTAGGGGGTCCCGTAGTAGTTGCCGAGGAACTCGTTCCACTCGACGAACCCGCCAGCCGCGAGACGCTCCTCGAACGCGCCCGGCGTGGTGAAGACGTAGGCGTCGTCGGATTCGGCGGGCCGCTGGGCGCGCGTGGTCCACGAGCGACTGAGCCACAGCTTCGGGTCACGGCGGACGAGCTCGTCGACGATCGTGCCCTTGCCGACCCCGCCGGGGCCCGACACGACGATGATGAGGCGCCGGTTCAGAGGATCTTCAGCAGTTGCCGCTTCTGCTGCTCGCCCAGCCCCTGCACACGGCGGTTGTCGGCGATGCCAACCTCTTCCATCAACTTGCGCGCCTTGACCTTGCCGACGCCCGGCAGCGACTCGAGCAGCGACACGACCTTGAGCTTGCCGATGTTGACGTCGTCCGACGCGAGCGCCTCGCGCAGCGTGATCGACCCCATCTTCAGGCGGGCCTTGATGTCGGCCCGTGCGGCCCGCGCCTCGGCCGCCTTGGCGAGGGCCGCCGTCCGCTGTTCCGGCGTCAGGATCGGTGGAGTAGCCATGCCCGTCAACCTACCGCGCGGGGCCCACCGATACCGGGAATCTCGGCCAGCCGGGCGAGCCCATGGGCTGCCGCCCAGCGCTCGATTTCAGCGGCGATCCGGGCGCACGCGCGCGGCTCGGCGAACGTCGCCGTGCCGACCTGCACGGCCGCTGCCCCGGCCAGCAGCAGCTCGACCGCATCCCATCCCGACGACACCCCGCCGACGCCGACGATCGGCAGCTCGGGCACGGCTGCGTGGACGTCGTGCACGGCGCGCACGGCAACCGGGTGGATCGCCGCGCCCGACAGCCCCCCGCCGGCGTGACCGCTGCCGAGCGCCGGGGCGAACGTGGTGCGGTCGTACACCATGCCGAGCACCGTGTTGATCAGCGTCACCGCCTCGGCCCCGGCCTCGGCGACCGCGCCGGCGACGTCGACCAGCCGATCGGTGTTCGGGCTGAGCTTGGCCCACCGCGGCCGGGCGCACACGGCGGTGGCCGCGATCGCCGCCGCCGCCAACTGCGGATCGTGGGCGAACATGCCGGTGCGGCCGTGCCCTGACAGGTTCGGGCACGACAGGTTGACCTCGACGGCGACGACCGAGGGGGGTGCGGCGGCGAGCAGTTCGGCCGCGGCCGCGTAGTCGTCGACCGAGCGGCCCCAGATCGAGCACACGATCGTCGCCCCGGCGGCTTCGAGCTGCGGTACCTGGTGGGCCAGCCAGCTGGCAACGCCGGGCCCTTGCAGGCCGACCGAGTTGAGCATCCCGTGCGGTGTGGGGTGCAGGCGCGGCGCCGGGTTGCCGTCCCAAGCGAACGCCGCCAGCGACTTCGTGACCACCGCACCGAGCGCGGCCAGGTCGAGGTAGCCGGCCAGCTCGGTGCCGTACCCGGCGGTGCCCGAGGCGGTCATCACCGGGTGCCGCAACGACAGCGATCCGACGCGCACCGCGGTGTCGACGGTCACGCCCGGTGGTGCCATTCCTGGAGCGGGCGAACCGGCAGCCGGTCCGGTGTCTCCGACAGGCCCTGGGCGGCGGCCAAGGCGGCGCTGACGGTGGTCGCGCAGGCCACGCCGTACATCGCCGCGGCCTTGCGGATGTGGGCCCCGTCAGAGCGCCCGAGCGACCCGCGCGGCGTGTTGATCACGAACTTGATCGTGCCGTCGGCGATCAGGTCGACTGCGGTCGGACCGCTCCCCTCCCCGCCCGCCTCGGCATCCTGGACCTTGCCGAGCACGCGGTCGACGGCGACGCCGAATCCGGCCAGGTAATCGGCGGTGCCCTGCGTGGCGACCAGTTCGAGCCCGCGCTCGCGCAGGCGCTGGGCGACCGCCAGCCCGGCCGGCTTGTCGTGGTCGTTGACCGAGATGAACGCCACGCCCTCGCGCGGCAGCCCGTTGCCGGCCGCCAGCTCGGCCTTGAAGAACGCCTGGCCGAACGTCGCGTCGATGCCCATCACCTCGCCGGTGGAGCGCATCTCCGGACCGAGCGCCGGATCGACCTGCGGGAACCGGTTGAACGGCAGCACGGCCTCTTTCACCGAGACGTGCCCGGTGATCGGCGCCCCGAGCAGGCCCTCCTCGCGCAGCTCGGCGAGGGTCGCGCCGAGCATGACGCGGGTGGCGACCTTGGCGAGGGGTACGCCGGTGGCCTTGGCGACGAACGGCACGGTGCGCGACGCCCGCGGGTTGGCCTCGATCACGTACACCGTCGTGCCGGCAACCGCGTACTGGACGTTGATCAGGCCGCGCACGTCGAGCCGCTCGGCGATCGCCGTCGTGTACGCCTTGATCACCTCGACCACCCAGTCGGGCAGCGTCTGCGGCGGGATCGCGCAGGCCGAGTCGCCCGAGTG
>JAEZFY010000199.1 GCA_023417265.1 Actinomycetes bacterium
GTGCGGGTGGGGTGCTGGTGGTGGGGTTGGGGTGGGGGTGGGGTGGACGGCTACGGCGCCAGGCCGCGCAACGTCGAGAGGGCCCCGAGCAAGGCCGGGACGATCGCCAGCAGGACGAATCCGGGAAGCGTGCACACGACGAGCGGGAACGCCAGCCGAACGGGGAGCGTGCGGGCGTACTCCTCGGCGTGGCGGCGGCGCTCGGTACGGGCATCCGCGGCGAGCCGGTCGAGCACCGGTTCGAGTGCCAGGCCGTACCGGTCGGCGGTGGCGAGCGCGTCGGCGAACGTCGCCGCTCGCGGGCCGAGCCGCTCAGGGAAGGCCCCCAACGCGTCGGCGAGGCGGAGCCCGCGCTGGAGGCGGAGCACGACCTCGTCGACGACCGGACGCACATCGGGTGGGGCGTGATGGCCGGCGATCGCGATCGCTGCCGACGGTGTCAGCCCGGCCCGGACGGCGACGATCACGAGCTCGATCAGGTCCGGCAAGGCGTGCACGGCGTGCGCCTGGCGGCGACGGGCAGGGGCGCTGATCACCGCGACCGACCGATGATGTGGGTCATCCAACGCCAACCGGCGGCGTTGAGCAGGGCACCGGCGACGATCGTCAGCGCACCGAGCGGTGTGGTGGCGATCGCCCGCACCGGGGCCGAGGTGACGAGCAGGAGCAGCAACATCGCCACCGGCAACCACGTCATGGCGAGCGCTGACATACGTGCCTGCGCGCTGTGCGTGCGGCGATCGGCCCAATCGGCAGCGCGGGCGCGCAGTGTGGCCGCCGCTCGATCGAGTGGTTCGCCGGGTGGCCCGCCGTTGGCCGCACAGGCCTGGAGGACCGTGCAGGCCAGCCGCAGGTCAGCGCTCGATGACGCGCTCGCGACGTGGTCGAGCGCGGCCGCCAGCCCGGTACCGCGATCGAGCGCGAGGTGCAGTTCGGCGATCGCTCGGTGGGCGCCGACCGGCGCTGCGGTGGCGCGCAGGGCGGCCGCCAGCGTCGACCCGGAACGAACTGCACGTGCCAGGTCGGTGCACCACCGGGCCACCTCGTCGGGCCCGCACGCGCCGTGACGAGCGGGCCGTCGCGGCCACCGCCGGCGGGTCGCCAGCGGGTGTGCGTCGGGCGCGTCGCGGCAACCGGGGTTGGAGTGCTCGCGTCGGGGTGGTGCCGGGCGCAGCGCCGCGCCCGCGAGCACGACGGCCGCGGCGGCGGCCCAGGCGGCGCTCATGTGCCGACGCCCGGGGCTCGCAAGCGAGTTGGGTCGGCGAGCACGACGCTCGCGTCGGCGAGCGCGACGACCCGGGGTTCGTCGCCCGACTCGATCACTTCGGCGACTTCGCTGACGTAGCGCTCGCCGGTGCGCCGCCGGGCAACGTGGACGACGACGTCGAGTGAGCGCGTCACCTGGCGGCGGATCGCCGCCAGCGGCCAGTTGCCGGCCGCCTGCATTACGAGCGTCTCCACGCGGCGGAGGGCGTCGACTGCCGAGTTGGCGTGGCACGTCGACAACGAGCCGTCGTGGCCGGTGTTGAGGGCCTCGACGACGGCGAGCACTTCGGGCCCACGGAACTCGCCGACCACGAGCCGGTCGGGACGCAGCCGTAGGGCCGCCCGGACGAGGTCGGCCAGGTACAGCGGTTGGACGGTGTCGGCGATCGGCCGCAGCGCTTCGAGCCGCACCGCGTGGCGGTCGCCGAAGCTCAGCTCGGCCGTGTCCTCGATCACCACCAGCCGGTCGGTCGCCGGCGTGCAGCGGGCGAGCGCGCCGAGCAGGGTGGTCTTGCCGGCCGACGTGGCCCCGCTGACGAGGATGTTGGCGCGTCCGCGGACGAGGCGCTCGAGCAGCGCCGCGACCGGCGCAGGCGCGAAGGCCGCCAGCGGAACCTGGCGCGCCCGGTGCCGCCGGATCGACAGCGCCGTGCCGTCGAGTGCGACCGGTGCGACGACGGCGCACACCCGGGCACCATCGGGCAAGCGCGCATCGACCACCGGATGGGTGCGGTCGAGGCGCTTGCCGAGCGGAGCCAAGATCCGTTCGAGGACGACGTCGACGACGCCCGGCGGCAGCGCGCCGACGTGGGCCAAGGCCCCGTCCCGGTCGACCCACACCTCGCAACCCGCATTGACCATCACCTCGTCGACGTCGGGATCGCGGAGGTGCTCGTCGAGTGCGTCGAGGCCGGTCAAGCGGGCCACGACGCGGGCGATCGCCTGCTCGCGAGCTTGCTCGCTGAGCAGCGGCGCCAGTCGGTCGACCTGTCGCGCAGCGACCACCTGGGCGTCGCCTGGCTCGCCGGCCGCGGCCCGGCACACCTCGGCGACGAGCGCGTCGAGCGCGCCGGGAGTGTTCGTGGGAGCGGTCACGCGACCTCGCCGAGCATCTCGGTGGTGGCGGGCAGGGCGGCGAGCGGCCGCCGCAGCCCGGCCGGAATCCGGCTGAGCAACAGCCCGGCGTCGACCGCCCGGGCGATCGCCGGATCGAGCAGGATGACGGCCACCACGGGCACACCGAGGTGGTGCTCGAGGTCGTCGACGCCAAGCCGCCGGCCCGGCTCTTCGACGAGGATCACGCCCGTCGGCGCGGCGCCGCTGTGGCGCACGGCAGCCATCAGGTTGAGGTAGCAGTTGCGCACGACCAAGAGCCGCGTGTGTGCCACCGCCGCAAGCGCCGGAGGGGGTGGCCCCGTGCCGGCGTCGACGACGACAGAGCGCGGGTCGCCGGCCAGGCGGGCAGCGAGCTCGCCCCACCGAGCGTGGCCGGGTACGTGGGCGCTACCGCCGCGCGGGAGCAGGCTGACGCGTTCGGAAATGGACAGCTCGAGCGCCGCCAGACGCTCGCTGGAGGCGTCGGCGGCAAGCCAGTCGGCGACCCCCGGCGCGGGCGCGCCGGGAAGTCCGAGGGCCAGCGGCTGGGCTCCCGCCAGGTCGACGAGCAGGGTCGGTGTGGAGTAGGAAAGGGCCAGCCCAGCAGCGGTCACCGTGGTGCCGCTACCGCCTTTGGCTGCCCAACACAGGGTGAGCATTCGGAGCCTCCGTCGACGCACAGAGCGGATGGAGGGGAAGCCGGCCGGGCGGACGCTAGGCGACCGTTAGCACGCCGCCACCGAGTCCCCGTGGCAATTCTCTGGATTCTCTCAAAAGTTTGTGTAAAATCTCCCCTCTGCGTTGGACACACCACGCAGCGTGCCAGTACGACGTGCCGTGAGTTCTTTGCGTGAACTCCCCACACACAACAAGGATGCGCCATGACGATCTCCCTCTCCGCGACCCCTGTCTCGGCCCCGGTCGCCAACAAGCGGCTCACCACCGCCACGTTGGCCACCCTGTTCGCCGTCGGGTCGGTGGCGTTCGTGGCCCTCTGGGCAGCGGTCGTGACCGGGGTGCCGGCGCTGATCGGCACCGTCTCATGGGGCACCGTCTCATGGGGCACCGTGTCCTGGGGCACCGTCAGCTGGGGCACCGTCAGCTGGGGCACCGTGTCCTGGGGTGCGCTGACCGAGCTCGCCACCGTGTCGTGGGGTGCGCTCACCCAGCTCGCCACGGTCTCGTGGGGCACGGTCAGCTGGGGCACCGTGTCGTGGGGCACGGTGAGCTGGGGCTGACCCCCGGCTGAGTCCGCCGCCACCGCTCTGTCCAGGGCGGATGCAGCGACGCTCGAAACCCGCTGGGACTCGTGCGGGACAGTAGCGTGACCGGCACACGCGCGCCCGAGGAGACCCTGTGCTCACAGCGGATGCGTCGGACCAGCCAGCGGCCGACCACGCCAACCTGACATCACCGCCCCGCCGGGCTGTGCCGCGAGTCTCCGCCGAGGCGCGGGTGATGTGGCTGGCGGTCGCGATCGGCGCCGTCGCTGCGGTCGGGCTGGCGATCCCGTGGGTGCGCGAGCACCCCGGCTGGCGGGACGACGCGATCTGGGCGGTACCTGCCGCAGTCATCCTCTTCGGTGTCTTCGAGTACGCCGTCTTCAACCTCCACTTCCGTGGAGAGCCGGTGTCGGTTGCGCTCGGTGAAGTACCGATCGCGTTGGCGATCGTGTTCCTGTCTCCCCCGGTCGGGGTGCTCGCGCGCATCCCGCTCGCCTTCGCCGTCCTGGTGCTGCTGCGCCGCAATCCCTGGTTCAAGGTCGCCTTCAACCTGGCCCTGTTCTCCTTCGAGGTCGTCCTTGCCAGCGCCGTCTATCGCGGGCTGACCGAATGGTGGGGCGACTCGCTGGCCGCGGTCGTCGGGGCGGCGACGCTCGCGGTGATGCTGCTGTCGCCCGCCGCGGTGGTGCTGGTCTCGGCCGCGATCGCCCAGTTCGGCGGTGGCTTCGCGACCCGAGCGATCACCGAGTTGCGCGCCACCTGGTGGATCACGATCGTCAACTCCGGCGTCGCCGCGATGGTCGTCGCCCTGACGATCATCTCCCCACCCCTCGGGTTGCTCGGCCTCGCCCCGCTCTTCGGCATCTGGTACGTACAGTGGCAGTACGGCGAGCAGATCCAGCGGCTGCGCGATCTCGATGCGGTGCACGGGTTCGCCGGGCGGGTCGGCGGCACGCTCGACCTCGTCGAGATCGGCGACACGGCCGCCGCCGAGACGCAACGGTTGCTGCGTGCTCAAGGCGCCGCGCTCGTCCGGTTCGACCTCGGGGTCGCCGCCGACACGCACCTCGCCGGCGACGTGCCGCTCGTGCTGCCGGCCGCCGTCGACGCGGCCGGGTGGACCGACATACTCGCCACGCCGGGAGCCCGTCTGTTCACGGCCGACGCGCTCCGCCAAGCCGGCGTGTTCGAGTCGATCGGGGCGTCGGTCATCGTCGCCCCGATCCACGATGCCGAAGGCCCGCAGGCGGTGTTGATCGCGGTCGAGCGGCTGGAACAGTCGCACCGCTTCGACGCCGCCGACGTCGGTCGCCTCGACAACCTGGCTACCCAGCTCGCCACGAGTCTGCGGCGCGGTCTGCTCCACGAACGGCTCGAGTACGAAGCCCGCCACGACGCGCTGACCGACCTCCCCAACCGCACGCTGTTCGAGCGCTTCGTGAGCGAGGCCGTTGGCCGCCACGAGCCGCTCGCGGTGTGCGTGCTGATGCTCGACCTCGATCGCTTCAAAGAGGTCAACGACACGCTCGGCCACCACGCCGGCGACGCCGTGCTGGTGGCCTTCGCCGATCGGGTTGCCAAGCTGTTGCTGCCTGGCGATGTGCTCTCGCGGCTGGCGGGCGACGAGTTCGCGTTGCTGTGCCGGCGGCGCACGCTGGCCGAGGTCGCCACGTTCGCCGCCGACATCGTCAGCGTCGCCGGCGAGCCCGTCATGGTCGACGAGCTCGAGATCGTCGTCACCGCCAGCGTCGGCGCGGCGCAGATCCTGCCCGACGACACCGATGCCGTGCAGCCGATGCGGCGCGCCGACATCGCCATGTACAACGCCAAGTGGCAGCGCAGCGGCGTCGAGTTCTACCGCGACGAGATCGATCGGCGCACCCCCGCCCGCCTGTCGATGCTCGGCGACCTGCGCCACGCGATCCACGAGGACCAACTCGACGTCGTCTACCAGCCGAAGCTGTCGATCGTCACGGGGCACGTGATCGGGCTCGAGGCGTTGGTGCGCTGGGACCACCCGACGCGTGGCATCGTGCCGCCCTCGGAGTTCGTCCGGGTCGCCGAGGACACGGGCCTGATCAAGGAGCTCACCGACCTCGTGCTCAGCCGCGGTATCGCCCAGCTGGCCGCGCTCCGCGCCGTCGGCCTCGGCACGGGCATCGCCGTCAACGTGTCGACCCACGACTTGTTCGACGTCCGCCTTCCCGAGCGCGTCGGTGGCTACCTCGCCGCGCACTCGATCCCGGGCGACCTGCTGACGCTCGAGATCACCGAGACGTCGCTGTTCGTCGACGCCCCGCGCACCCGCGCCACGATCGACGGGTTGCACGCCGTCGGCCTGCGGATGGCGATCGACGACTTCGGCACGGGCTACTCGTCGCTGGCATATCTGCGCCAACTCCCGGTGCACGAGCTCAAGATCGACGGTTCGTTCGTGACGGGCATGCTCGCCGATGCCCAAGACGAGGTCATCGTGCGCTCCACGATCGACCTCGGGCACAACCTCGGTCTGCAAGTGGTGGCCGAAGGCGTCGAGTCGTTCGAGGTCCTGCGGCGGCTCGCCGAGTCGGGATGCGACATCGCCCAGGGCTTCTGCATCAGCCAACCGATCGTCGCCGCCGAGCTGGAGGGGTGGCTGCGCCGCGTGCGCGCCGCCGAGGCGGCCGGCGAAGCGCTGCCGTGGTCCGACGCAGTGGCCGCGGCACCCCCGCGTCTCGCCCCACCGACGCGGCATGTTCAGGCCGTGCGCGGGCCGTAGCTAGAAGAAGCTCCCGCAGAACGGCGCCGGGACGCTGACGAACAAGCTGTCGGCGTGGGCGGCGGCTGCACCGGTGCTGCGGACGTCGCCGACCGCGACGAGTTGCCACCACGGGTGACCGCCGAGATAGGCAGCCGAGAGCGCCTCGATCGGCGCGATCAGGTCGGCTGCGGCGGCGTCGTCGCGATGTGCCCCGTCGGCGCTGATCCGCCAGCGACCGTTGTTGGCGGGCACCCACGGGTCGGCCACCTCGACGACAACGGACGCATCGACGGGCTGGTAGGTGCGGGCGCGCAAGGCGCGGTCGACGTCGACCAGGCGCAGCCACTGTTCGTCGTCGACGTCGGTGACCCGGTAGGCGCGACGGTCGCGGAGGGCGTGCTGGACGAGGTCGTCGAGCGGACGCTCCTCGGCCTTCCACTGCTTGACGAGGTCGACGTCGAGAACGAACCGCCACAGCGCCAACTCGGTGGCGTCGTCGGCAGCGACGACTTCGTGCACGGTGCCCTCGCCGAACGAGCCGGTGGGTGACTCGGACCACTTCGTGCCGTAGTGGGCGTAGCCGTCGTCGACGCCGTCGGCGTTGGTGTGGACGACCACGTACTCGCTCGCGGTGGCCTTGACGACGCCCTCGAAGTAGCGGTTGGCGAGCGCCGCCGGCCGGGTCACCATGCCTGCACGGCGCAAGGCGATGCGCTCATACAGGGGCATGACGACGGCGAGCACCTCGTCGGCGGCGAGCATGCGGATCGTGCCCCCGAGCGCCGCCCCGCGTACCGGCCGGGCGCGCAGCGGGTCGATCGTGACCGACGTGTACGTCCCGGCGA
The DNA here is from genome assembly GCA_023417265.1 of Actinomycetes bacterium. Taxonomy (GTDB): domain Bacteria; phylum Actinomycetota; class Acidimicrobiia; order Acidimicrobiales; family Ilumatobacteraceae; genus Ilumatobacter. Next base: position 7,170 of record JAEZFY010000199.1, read on the forward strand.
CGCCGAAGCCGAAGCGCCCGTAGATCGTCGCCTCGCTCGCCCGCAGGCTCGCCAGTGCCAAGCCGTCGGCACGCGCCTGATCGACGAGCGAACGGATCAATCGGCTGGCGACGCCACGCCGGCGAGCCGTCGGCTGGACGCCGACGCGTGTCACGCCGGCGGTGCCGAGCCGGGCGCCACCGGGAACCACCGTGTCGAACGTGAAATACGACGCCTGGCCGACGCAGCGACCGTCCGCCCAGGCGCTGTAGGACACGGTGTCGGCCCAACTGGCTTCGCGTTCGGCCCAGAGCTCGTCGGTCGGCGGCGGGAACATGAGCGCACCGCTCATCGCCGCGGCGGCGGCGCGGTACTCGTCGGGTGCCGTGCGGCGCACGTCGATGTCGGTCATGTCGGCTCTTTCGGAAACTCGATCTCGGGCGCCGGCCGCGCCGGTCGCGCGGCGAGGTCGGGCACCGCCACGGGGAGTTTGCCAGAGGACTCGTCGCCGAACGGCGTGAGTTGTCGAGTCTCCAGGCACCGGCTCGGCGACATCGGCACGCGCTCGGACGGGCGGTGCCACGAACTCCGCGGCGCTTGGAGCGTGCGGCGCGTGCGTCGTCGGTTCAGACGGCGAGCAGGTCGCGGGCGCCGGTGTCGGAGCTCGGGTGACGCAGCTTGCTCATCGCCCGGGCCTCGATCTGGCGGATCCGCTCGCGGGTGAGGTTGAAGTGCTCGCCGACCTCTTCGAGCGTGCGTGCCTCGCCGCGGTCGAGCCCGAAGCGGAGCTTCAGGATCTCGCGCTCGCGCTCGTCGAGCGGGGCCAGCAGGCGGGCGATCTCTTCGGGCAGCAGCGCCGTCGCGGCGACCTCGAACGGCGACTCGGCCGAGCGGTCCTCGACGACGTCGCCGAGCTCGGCGTCGCCGTCTTCGCGCAGCGGCTCGGAGAGCGACAGCGGCTCGGCGGCGAAGCGCAACGCCTCGGTGACCTTGTCCTCGGGCATCTCGACCTCGCGGGCGAGTTCGGCCAGCGTGGCCGGGCGGCCGTACTTGAGCTCGAGCCGCGAGCGCGCCTTCTGCAACCGGGCGAGCGTGTCGCCGGCGTGCACGGGCAGGCGGATCGTGCGGCCCGTGTTGGCGATGCCGCGGGTGATCGCCTGGCGGATCCACCACGTGGCGTAGGTGGAGAACTTGAAGCCCTTGCGCCAGTCGAACTTCTCGACGGCGTGCATCAGGCCGAGGTTGCCCTCCTGGATCAGGTCGAGCAGCGGCAGCCCTGACGCCTGGTACTTCTTGGCGATCGACACGACGAGCCGCAGGTTCGACTGGACGAACTGGCGCTCGGCCTCTTCGCCCTGGCGGGCGACCCGGCGCAGCTCGCGCTTGCGCGCGGCGGTGATGTCCTTGCCGCCGGCGTCGAGCTGCTCGATCGCCTCCTTGCCGGCCTCGATCGCCTTGGCGAGCCGGACTTCGTCGTCCTTCGTCAGCAGCGTGTACTGACCGATATCGGTGAGGTACAGGCGGACGAGGTCCTCGTCGTCACGGTCGACGCGATCTTTGGCCACAGTGGCTCCTTCGTTCCGAGGCGGGATCCCACGGGATCGCGCCACGATACCGACTGACCTCGGCCGGGCAACCCGGCCGCAGGTGCCCCACGGGGCATAGCATTGTTCCGCATACCGACGGCCGCGCAATCTGTTCCAGCGATGGGTGCCTGTAGCTCGTGGTGATGGGCGTTTGCGGTGCGATCGTCTGGTTGCTGCCGGTGAGCAGGGGGAATGCGCCGCTAGTGTGACCTGTCGGAACGAGCCGACCTCGAGCCACTGAAGGAGAGTTCGCGTGTCCAATCCGGTTCTCAATGAGCGCAGCCTGAAGGCCGCCGGTGGGTGGGCGGCGCCGCAGCCCGGCACCGCCGCCGGCGAGTACTACCCGCCGATCGACGACGGCCCGGTGAGCGCGTGGCGTCCCGGAGCGATGACGATCAAGGGTGCGATCAGCGCGACCGCCACCCTGTTCGCGCTGTTGCTCGTCGCCGCCGGCGTCGGCTGGTCGCAGACCGATTCGATGACCTACGACGCGCAGGGCAACGCCCAGGTCGGCTTCCCCGCCCTGGCGTGGGTCGGCGTGATCGTCGGCTTCGTCGCCGTGATCGCGCTGTACTTCAAGCCGACGCTCGCCAAGTTCCTGGGCCCGGTCTATGCGCTCGCCCAGGGCTTCTTCGTCGGCGCTCTCTCGAAGATGTACGAGACCTACTACGACGGCATCGTCGTTCAGGCCGCGGGCGCGACGATCGCCGTGTTCGCGGTGATGCTCGTGCTGTACCGCACAAACATCATCAAGGTCACCGACCGCTTCCGCCGGATCGTGGTCGGGGCCACCCTCGGGGTCGCCGTGTTCTACGGCGTGTCGCTCCTGATCCGGCTGATCGCCGGCCCGGATGCCGTCTCGTTCCTGTCGTCCCCGTCGCTGCTCGGTATCGGCTTCAGCGTGCTCGTGGCCGGCCTGGCGGCGATGAACCTGGCCCTCGACTTCGACTTCATCGAGCGCGGCGCCCAGCAAGGCCTCGATAAGCGCTTCGAGTGGTTCGCCGCGGTCGGCCTGTTGGTCACGATCGTGTGGCTGTACCTCGAGATCCTGCGACTGCTCGCCAAGCTCCGCGAGCGGTGACACCCGCCGGCGAGGCGCTCGCCGGCGGTGCCGCCGGCGCGCTGCTCGGTGGCGCGGCCGCGTCCTTGATCGGCGCCGCGCTTCCCGGTGCGGTGGTCGCCGGGGCGAGCGCGGCGTACGCCGGCTGGCGCGGTATCTACGACTGGCGCACCGCCAAGGGCGTCACCGCGTTCGTGCTCGACTCCACGTGGGCCCTGCCCACCACCGCCGCCGGACTGGCGGTGCACGCTGTCGTCGCCGCCCGCGGCGACGCGAGCTACGCGCCCGAACTCAGCCACCGCCGTAACCGCCATGTGTACGCGCGTGGTGTGCAGTTCCGAAAGGGCTTCGCGATCACGGTCGGCAACGTCGTGTCCGGCGCCGGCGACGTCACCAACCCGCGACGGGCCAAGCTCGTCACCGATCACGAGGACGTGCACGTGTGGCAGACCCGCTGGCTCGGCCCACTGTTCCCGCTCGCGTACGCCGGCCTCTCCGCCGGTGGGGCGCTGGTTGGCCTCGCTGCCGCACTGCGCGGGCGCGGACCGGTCGGGCGCCTCGTGGAGACCTACGGGTACTACCTGAACCCGCTCGAGTACTGGGCGTACAGCCGCGACGGCCATTGGCCGCCGGCGGGCATCGCGCCGGGGTGCGGACCGGCGACGCCCGCCGTGCAGTCGTTCGCCGCGCTCGGCCGGACCGGCCGCTGAACCCGCGCGGGCCTCAGCCCAGGAAGTAGCCGGTCACGTCGACGAGCACGTGCCCGCCGTGCTTGGCGTACACGGCGAGCCGTCCGCCGGCGCCGAGCCGCAACATCGCTCCGTTGGCGCGGGTGTCACCCGTGGAGCCGTCGAGGTTGAGCGTCGAGGCGAGCGGCCGGGCGACGCCGGCATCCCACACGGTGAGGTAGCCGGGCGGGCCGTCGACTCCGGCGACCGAGAGGCTGACCGCGCTCGCGCCGGGGGGTACGCCGGCGAGCCCGCCGACCGGCACCTCGATCGCCGCGTCGGCGGCGATCGGCGCCCCACCCCGCGTGTCGAGCACCCGCGTCGGCACGAGCGGCACGTAC
>JAEZFY010000225.1 GCA_023417265.1 Actinomycetes bacterium
GACTCGGCCCCCGCGGCAACCGACGCGCCGGGCACGACGGCCGTGCCACCGGCGGACACCGCCGCTGCCACGAGCCCGCCGAGCAGCGACCCGACCACGTCGACGGCCACCACCCCGGCGACCAGCGCCGCTCCCGCCACGACGCCGCCAGCGACGATCACCGACGACCGCGCCTACTACGTGCTGCCGCCCGGCAACTACGGCGGGCTGCCCACCAACGACGACTCGCTCGACCAGCTCGCCCTGTACGACGGGCTGACGCCGCTCCGGGGTGCGGTGACCGACGCCGATCTCGACGAGTTCTTCCTCCCCCAGAACCTCGCCCCCGTCGGCGCGACGCGGGTCGAGGACACCGGACGCCCCGGCACGACGGTGGTCTACGACGAGTACGGGGTGGCCCACATCACCGGCGAGACCCGCGCCGACCTGGCGTTCGGGTCGGGATGGGTCACCGCCCGCGACCGCGAGCTGTTGCTGACGCTCGGCCGCGGGCCGGCCCGGGCCGCGGTCGCCGACATCCCCGGCATCGACGCCTTCGGGCTGGTCACCAGCGCCCAGTCGTTCGTGCCCAGCGCAGCCACCGAGCAGCTCGTCACCGACCAGGTCGACCTGCTCGTCGAGACGTACGGAGCCGAGGGCGAAGAGATCGTCGCCGACGCCCAGGCGTACGCCGACGGGATCAACGCCTACTGGGCCGCCAACGGCGTCGACGTCGCCCCGGCGACCGTCAACGACGTGATCGCCGTGACCGCTTTCATCGGATCGATCTTCGGCGCCGGCGGGGGCGGCGAGGCGCGCAACGCCGAACTGCTCGACCAGCTCGAGAACCGGCTCGGCGCCGAGCTCGGCCGGCAGGTCTGGGAGGACCTGCTGCCGGGCAACGACGCCGACGCCCCGACGACGCTCACCGAGACGTTCGACTACCCCGTGCTGACCGGCGGCGACGTCACCGGCTCGGTCGTGCTCGACGAAGGCTCGCTCGTGGCGTTCGATCCGCTCGCCGCTTCCGCCGACGCACCACAACCCACCGGTTGGCGGCGCCCCGCCGAGCTGGCACCGGTCGACGCGGCCGACACGCCACCGTACAAGCGCGCCTCGAACTGGCTGACCGTCGCTCCCGAGGCGTCCCAGAACGGCACCACGCTGGCCGTGATGGGCCCCCAACTCGGCTACTACTACCCCGAGATCGTCCAGCAGCTGCACCTCAGCGGGCCCGGCATCGAGGCCCAGGGGGCCGCCGTTCCGGGCCTCGCCATGTACATGCTGATCGGGCGCACGGCCGACTACGCGTGGAGCCTCACGTCGGCCAACCAGGACGTGCGCGACGTGTTCGCCGAGGTGCTCTGCGAACCGGACGGGTCGACCCCGACCACCGAGTCGGAGTGGTACGAGTTCGAGGGCGAGTGCGTGCCGTTCGAACAGTTCGACGCCGGCACCCTCAACGGCCAGCCGATCGTGTTCCCGCGCTCGGTGCACGGGCCGCTGATCGGCACCGCCACCGCCGACGGCGTGCCGGTCGCCCTCACCCGCCAACGCTCCACGTTCGGCCGCGATGCGCTCAACCTGAAAGCCCTCAAGGACATGACCGAAGGCGACGCGGCCAGTCCCGACGCGTTTTTCGATGTCGCCGACCAGTTCGGGTTCACCTTCAACTGGGGCTACGCCAACCGCGAGGGCATCGCCTACTTCGCCTCGGGGTACCTTCCCGACCGGGCCCCCGGGCTCGACCGGCGCTTGCCCACGCTCGGCACCGGCCAGTACGAGTGGGAGGGCTTCCTCGCCGGCGACGAACACCCCCACGGCACGGCCGGACCCGACGGGCGGCTGCTCAACTGGAACAACCAATCGGCGCCCGGCTTCATGCACGGCGACGACAACCACTACGGCTCGGTGCACCGCGTCGAGCTCTTCGACGGATGGGCGCCGACGTCCGCGCTCGCCGACGTGGTCGGCGTGATGAACAACGCCGCCACGCAGGACGACTCGAGCTTGATCTGGCCGGTGATCAGCGAGCTGCTGGCCGGCGGGGAGGCACCGTCGCCGCTGGCCGCCGAGGCCGTTGCCGCACTCGATGCTTGGGTCGCCGACGACGCGCCAATCGTCGACGGTGACGAGGACGGCAACTACGACGAGTCCGCTGCGCGGGTGTTCGCCGAAGTGCTCGGCCCGGTCGTCGTCGCCGCGCTCGAGCCGGTGCTCGGCCCGCTCTACGCGGACGACATCGCGATCCGCGGCGTCGGCCAACTGAGCATCGTCGACGAAGATCTGCGGCTGCTGCTCGGACAGGACATGCGCCAACCGCTGCAGGTGCAGTACTGCGGTGCCGGCGACATCGCCGCGTGCCGGGCCGATCTGTGGGCGGCCCTCGACACCGCGCTCGGCGAGGCCGCGGCAACCCTCGGCGACGACCTCTCGACGTGGCGAGCCGAGGGCGACCGCACCGGCTTCCAGCCCGGCCTGATCCCCGACACGTTCCGCACGACCAACCGCCCGACCTACCAGCAGGTCATCGAATGGGCCCCACCCCGTTGATACGCAGGCCGCCGATCACGCGAGTCGCTCGCCTGCGGCGCACGCCTCGACGAGCAGGTTGAATCGGCGCTCGCGGGTTTCGGGGCGTTTCGCCTCGCTGATCCAGAAGGCGCGCAGCTTGCGGTAGCTCGGCGGCGTGGAGTCCCAGAAGGCGGCCGCCTCCGGGTGGTCTCGGCGCAAGCGCGCGTCGAACTCGGGCGGTAGCTGGCTGGGGCGCTTCGAGGTCGAGTACGGCACGCCCGCATCGCGTGCGGCGAACGCGCGCCGCCCGGCCTCAGTCATCCGGCCTTCGGCCTCGAGCTCCGCCACGAGCGCGACGTTCACGGCGCTCCAGCGCCGGCTCTTGCGGGGCGTGAACCGCTGCATGTGGCGTTCGTTGTCGATCGAGCGGCTCTGCCCGTCGATCCAGCCGAAGCACAGCGCCTCGCGCACGGCATCGGCCCAGCGCAGCGACGGCTTGCCCGTGTGCGTCTTCCAGTAGCCCACCACACACTCGGTCGCGGTCGCGTGATGACGTTCCAGCCACTCGCGGAACTCGTGCGGAGCGTTGAAGAAGATCGGCTCGCCGTCGAACACCCCGGCGAGGTTACGTCCGTGTCCGGGCGGGTCGCGGCAGGTGACACGATGGCGATATGGCAGATCTCGCCGCGCGTGCCCAGCAACTGCTCGACCTCCATCACTCAGGGACCACGCTGGTGCTCCCGACGGTGTGGGATGCGTGGTCGGCGAACGCAGTCGTCGCCGCCGGGTTTCCGGCGTTGACGGTCGGTAGCCACCCGCTTGCCACGTCGCGCGGGCAGGGCGACAACGAGGCGATGTCGCTCGACGACGCGCTCGACGGGATCCGCCGCATCACCGACGCGGTCGACGTACCGGTGAGCGCCGACATGGAGTCCGGGTACGACACCGACGCGGCCGAGCTCGTCGAACGGGTCCTCGATGCCGGGGCCGTCGGCATCAACATCGAAGACACGGTCCACAGCGAGCGGCGCCTCCGCTCGGCCGCGGAACACGCCGACTACATCGGCGCGCTGCGGTCCGCAGCAGACGCCGCCGGCATCGCGCTCGTGATCAACGCGCGTACCGACGTTCTGCTGGGGCGAGTCGAGGCGTTCGACGACCCGCTCGCCGAAGCGATTCGCCGCCTGCGGGCGTGCGAGCAGGCGGGTGCGCGTTGTGTCTACCCCGTCCGGGCACCGGACGCGGCTGCCGTCCGGACGCTGCTCGACGAGCTCTCCGGACCGATCAACGTGATCGCCCACCCCGTCGACGGGTCTCTCGCCGGCTCCCTCGACGAGTTGCGGGCGATGGGCGTCCACCGCGTCTCGTTCGGCCCGTTCCTCCAGGCCGCCCTTACGGCATCGATCAGCGATCTCGTCGCCGCCTGGCGACCCTGACCACATCGCCGCGGATCCGGTTCAGCCGCCGCGTGCATCGGGTACGCCGATCGTCCCAGCGGGCGCAGCAATCACGGAGGTGCACGATGGGTGACCTGTCAGCAGACAAGCGCGAGCAGCTGCCCGCCAAGGACTTCGGGCTGCCGGAAAAGGCCCGCTCGAAGGACGCCAAGAAGGAGTCGGGGAACTATCCGATGCCCGACAAGGCCCACGCCCGCAACGCCAAGGCCCGGGCGGCGCAGCAGCGCAAGGCCGGCAACCTCACCAAGGCCGAGGAGGGGCGCATCGCTCGCAAGGCCGACAAGAAGCTCGACAGCTGACGGCTACTTGGGGTTGGTGATCGCGCCCTTCTCGGCACCTTGGGCGAGCTTGGCGTACTTCGCCAGCACGCCGGTCTTGTAGCGCGGCTCCGGCGCGCCGGGCCACTCGGCACGGCGGGTGGCGAGCTCGGCGTCGTCGACGAGCAGGTCGAGGCTGAGCGTGGGGACGTCGATATTGATCAGGTCGCCGTCGCGCACGAGCGCGATCGGGCCGCCGTCCACGGCCTCAGGGGCGACGTGACCGATGCAGAACCCCCACGTGCCGCCGGAGAAGCGGCCGTCGGTGATCAGCGCGCAGTCGGCGCCGCGGCCGACGCCCTTCAGGGCGCCCGTGATCGCCAGCATCTCGCGCATCCCCGGGCCGCCCTTCGGCCCCTCGTAGCGGATGACGATCACGGTGCCGGGCTCGATCTCGCCGGCCATCACTGCCGCCATCGCCCCGTCCTCGCCGTCGAACACGCGGGCGGGCCCGGTGAACGTGCGCTGCTCGTGGGTGAGGCCGGCGACCTTGACCACCGATCCGGCGGGGGCCAGCGTGCCGGTCAGCACGTTCAACCCGCCCTCGGCGTTGATCGGCTGGGTGATCGGATAGACGACGGTGCCGTCCGGCGCCGGCGGGTCGATCTCGGCCAGGTTCTCGGCCATCGTCTTGCCGGTGACGGTCATCTCGTCGCCGTGCAGCAGGCCTTCGTCGAGCAGGTGCTTGAGCACCACCGGCACGCCGCCGATCCGGTCGAGATCGCTCATGTGGAACTTGCCGCCCGGCTTCATGTCGGCGATGTGCGGCACCCGGGCGGCGATCTTGTTGAAGTCGTCGAGGTCGAGTTCGACACCGGCCTCGTTGGCGATCGCGAGCAGGTGCAGCACGGCGTTGGTCGACCCACCCACCGCGTTGGCGAGCGCGATCGCGTTCTCGAAGGCCCCCTTGGTGAGGATGTCGTGCGGGCGCAGCCCGATCCGGAGCATGTTGACGACCGCCTCGCCGGCGCGGCGGGCGTCGTACTCGCGACGCCGGTCGACCGCCGGCGGTGATGCCGTGCCGGGGAGCGACAGGCCGAGCGCCTCGCCGATCGAAGACATCGTGTTGGCGGTGAACATGCCGCCGCACGCGCCCTCCCCCGGGCACGCGTTGCGCTCGATTTCGTAGAGCTCGTTCTCGGTGATCTTGCCGGCCGCGCACGCGCCGACCGCCTCGAACACCGAGGTGATGTCGAGCGCCTTGCCGTTCAGGTAGCCGGGCATGATCGAGCCGTTGTAGACGAACACCCCGGGCAGGTCGAGCCGGGCGATCGCCATCATCATCCCCGGCATCGACTTGTCGCAGCCGCCCGTGGCGACCAACCCGTCGAGCCGCTCGCCGTGCATCACGGCCTCGACCGAGTCGGCGATGATCTCGCGCGACACGAGCGACGCACGCATGCCCTCGTGGCCCATCGAGATGCCGTCCGACACGGTGATCGTGCCGAACTCGAGGCCCACGCCGCCGGCCGCCCGCACGCCCTCTTTGGCGGCCTCGGTGAGGCGCCGGATCGACACGTTGCACGGCGTGATCTCGTTCCACGACGAGGCGATGCCGATCTGCGGCTTGACCCAGTCGTCCTCGGTGAGGCCGACCGCCCGGAGCATCGCCCGCGCGGCGGCCTTCTGGATGCCATCGGTGACGTCGCGCGAGCGCGGCTTGACGTCGACGGGAGTGCCCGGATCAGGGGTGAACATGCGAGCGACAGTACCGCCGCGTGTCAACGCCCGGCCTGGTGCTCCCCGCACCACTCGCCGGCCACGGCGGCGCGCTAGGTGAGCCGCTGGACGTCGACGGCGACGTCGAGCTGCTGGTCGGTGAGGGGCCCGATCATCACGCCCCGTACGGGTGTGACGTCGGCGTAGTCGCGGCCCCAGCCGACCGTCACGTGATCGTTCACGGGCAGGTGCCCGTTGGTGGGGTCGAAATCGACCCAGCCCGCCTGGGGCGTCCACACCGAGCACCACGCGTGCGACGCGTCGGCGCCGACGAGGCGCGGTGCACCGGGTGGCGGTTTGGTCTCGATGTAGCCGCTCACGTAGCGGGCGGCCAGGCCGATCGAACGCAACGCCCCGACGGCGAGGTGGGCGAAGTCCTGGCACACGCCGCGCCGCGCCTGAAGCACGTCGGCGAGCGGCGTCGACACCTCGGAGAAACCCGAGTCGAACTCGAAGTCGGCACTGATCTGGCGGCACAGCGCGGCCGTCGCGGCGACGATCGGACGACTCGGCGTGAAGGCGGTTCGGGCGATCTCGCCCAACGCGCCGCCGAGCGCGTCGACATCGACGAAGCGCGAGGCCCCACGGAACGTCGCCACGTCGACCGCCAGGACGCCGGTCGCCGCGCCCAGCTCGGCGACCACGGCTTCCCACGGGGTGGCATCGGTCGGGTCGGGGCGATCGGCGACGGTGACCGTGCTGTCGGCGACCACCGCCATCTCGGCGTGCGGTTCGTGGATCCCGAACTGGTGCACGGCGTTGCCGAACACGTCGTGGTAGGTGACCACGCTCGAGGCCGGCGGCTCGACCACCACGGTGCTGGACAGCACGCGCTGCCACTCGGTCGGGCGCGGCTCGAGGCAGCACACCGTGTACCCGTCGCTCATCGTCGCCGAGTAGCGGTACGTCGTGCGGTGCACGACGCGGTAGGAGCGCTCGGTCACCGGTTCATCCGTCGCGCCGTTCCCGGACCGCCGGGGCGATGCCCGGCCGGGTGCCCTCCAGGGGCGTGTTGGTGGCCCAACACCATCGGGTTCACCGGGGTCGAGAACCAGCGCTCGACCAAGCGTCGCCCGGCGCCGCCGATCAGGTCGCGGAACACCGGCACCAGCTCGGTCGGCGGCAGCTCGAGCGCGGCGTGAGCGCGTTCGAGGAACTCGGCACCGATCGCCTGCTCGCCGTCGAGCACGTGCTCCTCGAGGCGTTCCAGCGAGGCCGCCAGCGACCGCGGGTTCGACGTATCGCGGACGAGCAGGGCGATCGCGAGCTCGCGCTCGACGTCGCTGCGGTGCCGCCGCCGGTAGGCGACGAGGCTGTCGTTGGCCGCCAACAGGACCTCGATCGCGGTGGCCTCGACCTCGGGCGCCAACGGAGCCGCGGTCGCCACGTCCCAGTCGCGGCACACCGCGTCGACGAGGTCGACCACGACGAGACAGCGCTCGAGCCGACGCCCGGTGTCGCCGATCCGCCAGGCCGGCCCGCGCACGGTGCTCTCCTGCCACAGCCCCGCGAGGGCGGCGAAGTCGGCGAGCACCGCGTCCAGGTCGTCGACGACGGTGAGGTGCTGCTGGAGCATGTCGCGCAGCTCGGCGAGGTGGGCGAGCACGCGGCCTGAGGTCACCGACAAGAACTCGCGCACCGTCGTGGCCTCGGTCAGCAGCGCCCCGATCTCGCGCGCCACCGCGTCGCCGACGTCCGACAACTCCTCGCGCAGGGTGTCGACGGTCGGGTGCGGGAACGGTTCGATGACACGCCGCCGGCTCACACCGGCCAACACCTGACGCATGCGGGTCGTCCACGCCCCACCTTCGAGCGTCAGCAGCCCACGGTCGGCCTCCAGCGCGGCGGTGACGACACGCATCGTGCGCGCCATCGCCTCGGCGCGCTCGGCGGCGCGGTTGGTCCAGTACAGGGCGTACGCGGCGCGAGTGGGCACGGAGCGGGCGAAGTCGACCTGCGGCAGGCGCGGCCCGATCAGCGGGGCGGTCGTGAGACCGAGCACCCAGACGTCCTTGGCGGTACACGCGGTGGGGTGCGCCGGGTGGTCGCCGTCGGCGAGCACCCGGCCGATGCCGCCCGGCAACACGTGCGCACGACGCCCGTCGTGGGTGGCGAACAGGCGCACCACGACACCTGCGGACGCCATCCCGGGGGCCACCGAGCCGGGCGCCAGCGGTGCTCGGGCGAGCGTGCGCTGCGGGTCGGCGAGCATCGCCAGTTCGCCCGCCGCAGGGGCGACGAAGCGGATCGCCTCGGCGAGGCAGTGCCGCAGATCGGGCGCTTCGATGACGCCCGCCCCGTAGGCGTTGGCGAGCGTCACCCCGTGCGACCACGCCGCTTGGAGCAGCCCTGGCACGCCCACCGACCCGGCGGGGGCGACCGCCAAGGGATCGAGGTACGGGTCCTCCAGACGGCGGTACAGGACGTCGACTGGTTCGAGGCCGTCGAGCGTGCGCAGCCACACCCGCTTCTGGCGCACGATCAGATCGGCCCCTTCGACGAGGTTCACGCCGAGCTGCACGGCGAGGTACGAATGGTCGATGTACGACGGGTGGTCGAGACCGCCCGAGAAGAGCACGATCCGGGGGCTCTCTACCTGCGACCCAGCGGCCAGCGCCCGCCGCAAGGCAGCCGGAAAGCGGGCCGGGCTGGCGACGTCGGCGCTGCCGATCACGTCCGGCAGGATCCGTGCCTGCACCGACCGGTCGAGCAACGCGTACCCCAGACCGGCGGGGGCGTCGGTGAGGTCTTGGACCACCCACCAGCGCCCGTCGACGTCGAGCGCGACGTCGACCGCGTAGGTGGTCAGCCAGCGTCCCGGTCGGGCCCCGACGGCGTCGACTCGGTAGCGCTCGGTGGCCGCCAGCAGCTCGGCCGGCACGACCCGTTCGGCCACCAGGCGGCGCGGCCCGTAGAGGTCGGCGAGAACCGCTTCGAGGGCCTCCATCCGCTCGCCCACCGCGCCCCGCAGGAACCCGAACGTGGCCGCGTCGAGCACCACGGGGATCGGGTCGAGCCGCCACGGCCGGCTCTCCACCGTGGCCGCCCGGCCGTCGGCGCGCACGGGCAGGTCGTGCACCAGGTGCCCGGCGCCTTCCGCGGCGAGCAGCCGGTCGGCGCGCACCTGGCGGGCCCCGAGCTGGTCGGTGTCGAGCAGCCGGGCGGCCAACGCGGCGTCGGCGAACAGCGCGTCGGTGGCGTTCGCCGTCAGCGCGTTCACCCGGCCCAATCTGTCAGCCCTGGCCGTCGCCGGACAACTGTCCGGCCGCGCCGGCGAGCCCGCCGCTGGTCTGCGCCTGCGATTGCGAGGTGTCCGCCGGCACGGCCGGACGCAGCGCGGCGCCGACGTACGTGCGCTCGATCTCTTCGGCGAGCTCGGCGATCGCGGCCTGGACGCGCTCCATCGCCAGGTCGAGGTTGTCGCCCTCGACGACGTCGTGGCCGGTCTCGGCGAGCAGTCCCTGGGCGGCGTCGAGGCGGTCGACGGCGCCGGCCGAGTTGGGCAGGGCTGCCAACAGCAGGCGGATCTCGTCGAAGCAGCCCTGCACCGAGCGCGGGAACGCAGCGTGCCTCATCAAGAAGTCGACGACCGCCAGGCCGTCGATCGGCCCGCGGGTTGCGCGCTGGTACATCTGCAGCGCCGAGACCGAGCGGAGCACGCTCATCCACTGCACCTCGTCGATGACGATGTCCTCGCGGGCCCCGGTCTCACGTCGGAAGCGCTCGTTGTGCAATGCGTTGGCGGCAGCCACCCCGAGCACACGCGTGGTCATGTCGGCGCGTTCGAGCAGCCGGCCGAGTCGGAGCATGTAGTACGCGTCGCCGCGCGTCATGGTCGACTCGAGCACGCCGTCGAGGCGCCGACAGATCTCGATCACGCGGGCGAGGAAGCGGTCGCGAACCGCCCGTTCGACGGCCCCCGCGGCGGCGCCGTCGACGTACTGGCTGAGGTGGTTGGCGGCCTGCCAGGCCTCACGCGGCATCACCTCGCGGGTGGCCCGCAGGTTGGCCCGCGCCGCCGTGACGGTGGCCACGATGCTCGACGGGTTGTGGCGGTCGTTGAGCATGTAGGCGATCACGGGCCGTTCGCCGGTGAGGTCGCCCTCGGGGATCACGTAGCCACGCTCCTCGGGTGAGCTGTCGGCGTACTTCGTCGACCCGGTGAGGGCGGCCAGCGGCTCCCAGCTGAGCATCTCGTCCGAGTAGTCGAACACGAGGTCGCAGTACGCCCGCACGACCCGGGCGGTGTCCTCGGCGCGCTCGAGGTAGCGCGCCCCCCACAGCAGGCGGTCGGCCGTGCGCGCCAACAGGTACGTCACGGCAGGTCGCGTTCGGTCGCGTTCGGGCTGGTGGAGGTCAGGGCGGCGATGATCCAGGTGTCCTTGCTGCCGCCGCCCTGACTGGAGTTGACCACCAACGACCCTTTCGGGAGGGCGACCCGGGTGAGCCCGCCGGGTGTGACATAGCTGTACGACCCGGTGAGGATGAACGGGCGCAGGTCGACGTGGCGGGGTTCGATCCGGCCCGCACCCGCACCCGGCCCCTCGACGAGGGTCGGCACGGTCGACAGCGCCAGGATCGGTTGGGCGACGAACCCGCGCGGGTCGGCCTCGATCTTGGCGATCGTGTCGGCGAGCTCGGCCGCCGAGGCGCGATTGCCGATGACGATCCCGTACCCGCCCGACTCGTTGGCCGGCTTGACGACGAGGTCGCCGATGTTGTCGATCACGAACTTGCGCTCGTCGGCGTACATCGTGCGGTACGTCGGCACGCTCGCCAGCAGTGGCTCCTCGCCGAGGTAGTAGCGGATCATGTCGGGCACCCAGGCATAGACGACCTTGTCGTCGGCGACGCCCGCACCCGGCGCGTTGGCGAGCGCCACGTTGCCCGCCTTCCATGCCCGCATCAAGCCCGGAACGCCGAGCATCGAGTCGGGGCGGAACGCGTCGGGATCGAGGAACAGGTCGTCGATCCGGCGGTAGATGACGTGCACGCGCTCGAGCCCGGCGATCGTCTTCATGTACACGCAGTCGTCGGCGCCGACCACCAGGTCGGCTCCTTCGACGAGGTCGACGCCCATCCGCTCGGCGAGGAAGGAGTGTTCGAAGTAGGCGGAGTTGAAGATCCCGGGCGTCAGCACGACGACCGTGGGGGAACCGACGCCGTCCGGGGCGAGCGACGTCAGGAGGCGGTTGAGCTCGTCGGTGTAGCCGTCGACCGGGCGGATCCGCTGGCGTTCGAACAGCTCGGCGAAGGCGCGCTTGGCGACCCCCCGGTTCTCGATGACGTAGCTGACCCCGGACGGCACACGCAGGTTGTCCTCGAGCACGTACATCGTGCCGTCGTGGTCGCGGACCAGGTCGGTACCGGAGATGTGTGCCCACACACCGAACTTGGGGTGCATGCCGCGGCATTGCGGGCGGTAGTTCGCCGAGGCGTCGAGCAGCTCGGCCGGGAACACGCCGTCGGCCACGATCTGCTGCTCGTTGTAGATGTCGTCGATGAACCGGTTGAGGGCCCACAGTCGCTGCTGCAGGCCGAGCGCGATCTGGTCCCACTCGTCGCCGGAGATCACCCGGGGGATGATGTCGAACGGCCAGGCCCGGTCGATGTTCTCGCCTTCCGAGTAGATCGTGAAGGTGATCCCCATCGTGGCGATGTCGAGCTCGGCGCGGTGCTGGCGCTCGCGCAGTTCGTCCCCGCCGATCCGCTCGATCAGACGCATCAGCGCTGCGGCGACCTCGCGTGGCTGTCCCGAGTCGGTCAGCAGCTCGTCCATCCGGCGCCGAGGTTACGACACCCACCGGCCCGGCCGGGGCGGCGGAGCGGCGCTGTTCACACGCGGTTCACGACCCTCCGGCCACCGCCACCGGCACGCCACCGCCGGTGACGGCGCCGGCGGGGACCGCGCGCAGGGCCGGGCGCACCGACGAGCGGGCGAGCCACAGTGCCAAGCCGGCGAGCGCCACGCCGGCGGCGAGCACCACCAGGGCGGCGCCGCGGTCGCGCCCCGACCCGATCACGCCACCCAGCGAGCCGCTCAGCGGACCGCCCATCAGGGGCGCGCCGACGTGACCGATCAGAACACCCGAGATCGCCGACGCGAACGGGTACAGCGCCCCACCGATCGCCCCGCGCAACCCGAACACGCGGCCGTGCAGCTCGGCCGGGACGCGCTCGTGGAACACCGTCGCCGAGGCCGCGTTGACGGCCGGGACGAGCGATACGGCAAGCATTCCGCCGGCGATCACGAACAGCAGGTGCGGCCGGGCGGCGACCACCACGCACCCCGCGCTCATCGCGGCCAGACCGATCGCGAACGTCGCCACCCGGTCGTCGCCCACGCCGCGGACGCCGGCCCCGATCGACCCGGCCACCAGGGCCAGGCCGATCGCGCCGATCGGCAGGCCGGCCCGCTCGGCACCCCCGATCTGGGTCGCCAGGGTGAGCACGCCGACGTTGAACAGCGCCAGCGTGGCGTTGACCATCGCCCCCGCCGCGAGCAGCGTCCGCAACGGGCGGCCCGGCCCGGCCAGCCAGGCGAGCGCCGGGCCCCAGCCGGCGTCCACCCGGTCCGCTCCGACGGCACGCGGCGGTTCGTCGAAGCGCACAGCGGCGACGGTGGTGACCGCGACGGCGAAGCTGACGAGGTCGACGATCAGGACGACGGTCATGCCCCACCACGCCACCAGCGGGGCGGCGACCAACGGACCGAGCACGATCCCGACGGCGGGGCCGAGTTGGACGAGGCCGTTGGCCCGGCCGAGCTGTTCGGGCGGCACGAGGAGCGGCACGGCGGCCGCCGCGGCGGGTGCCTGGAACGCCGACCCGGTGCCGCTCAGCACCGCCGCCAGGGCGAGCTGCCACACCGCCAGGCGACCGGCGAGGGCGAGCGGAAGCAGCACCGCCGGACCGAGCGCAGCAACCGCGTCGCCGGCGATCATCATCGTTCGCCGCGGCAGCCGGTCGACGATCGTCATCAGCGGGGCGGCGACCACCTGGGGCAGCGTGGCGAGCGCGGTGAGGATGCCGAGCCACACCGCGCTGCCGGTCTCGAGGAAGACGTACACGGCCGTGCCGATCCCGCTGACCTGGCTTCCGATCGCCGACACGGTCTGACCCGACCACACCACATAGAACTGCTTCACGAAGCTCATTCAAGCAGACTGAATGATCTGATTCAAGATGTATGAATGAATATTCATCGGGGCTGAATCACCGACGTCGACGCGGTACGCTCGGGTCATGACCGATTGGCAACCGACCGGGGCCGGAGAACCCGCCGACGAACTCGAGTTCGACGACCTCGATCTGCTCGCCGATCTCACCCACCCCGTCCGCGGGGCGATCTTCCGGTGGCTGCGCACGCCGCACTCGGCCGCCGAACTGGCGGCCCGGCTCGACGTCCCGGTGACCCGCCTGTACCACCACCTCAATCGGCTCGAGCAGGCAGGGTTGATTCGCGTCGTGGCGACGCGGCGAGTGGGCGCAGTCACCGAGCGCCGCTACCAGGTGGTGGCGCGGTTCTTCCGCCTCGCCGACGATCGCTTCGAGGAGTACGACCCGCGCGAGCTGGCGGCAGCGATAGGGGCGATGTTCGACGTCGCCAAGCTGCGCCTGCAACGCGAGATCGAACTCGGCAGCTTCCGCAACGGCCCCGCCGAGAACGAAGCCCTGCTGGCCTTTCAGGAGTTGTCGCTCGAGCCGGCCCAGGCCGAGCGCTTCGTTGCCCGGCTGCGCGAACTCGCCCACGAGTTCGCCCACGGCGACGAGGGCGCCCGCCCCGACGAGCCGCCGCGCCTGGCGGTGTTCATCGCCGCCCACCCGATGACGCCCTGACGGCGCCAGGCCGCAAGAAATTCTCGCGACATCACCTTGACATCACGACGATGTCACGTCATAGTGTCACTACGACATCACCATGACATCGCTGCGACACTGCGATCCCGACGAGAGGCCGCCATGTACCCCATCGATCCCTTCCACGCCGACCCCGAGAGCTTCTTGCGCCTGCACGCCAGCGAACGCGATCGCCTGATGCGCCGGCGCCGCCCGGCGGCGCGCATACTTGCCCGCCGGCGCGCACCGCGCCGCGCCGCCACCGACGGCTGGCGTTGACACCCGGAGCGACGATGCAACTCGAACCGATCCTCACCGAGATCGACGCCGCGATCCAGGCCCAGCTCCAGCTCGCCGATCCCGCCATCGCCGACTCGGCGGCGGTCTTTCTCCAAGCGTTCGCACCGGCGGTGCGCCACGGCCTGCTGCGCGCCGTCGAGCAAGCCGCCGCCGAGGTCAGCGCGCAACTGTCCGACCGCCGCATCGACCTCCGCCTCGTCGACGGCGAACCCGAACTCGGGGTCACCAGCGTCGACGCCCCGCCCCCGCCGCCCGACGAGGACTTCGAGGCGCGCCTGACGCTGCGCCTCCCCACGCACCTCAAGCAGCTCGTCGAGGACGCCGCCGCCGGCACCGGAGAGTCGATCAACTGTTTCGTCGTCGAGACCCTGCGCTCGCGCACCCATCGACCGGGGAACCGTCGTCACGTGCGAGAGTCGTTCGACCTGTGATCACACGTGAACTCGCCGTGGGCGCCGCGCCCGATCTCGACGTCGACGTCAAGTCGGCGCCGGTCACGATCGACCGCGGGGCCTCCGGTGCAGTCATCGTGCACGTCGACACGAATCATCCCGACCACTGGCGCGTCTCCCAGAGCGGCGACTCGATCGTGGTCCGCGAGGAGGGCGGCGGGTTCCGGGTTCGCCGCAGCGGAGCACGCGTGCGCATCACCGTGCCCGACGGCACCGCCACCCGCGTCACCACCGCCTCGGGCGACGTCACCGTGCTCGTCACCACTGGCCGGACGTCGATCGCGACGGCATCCGGCGACGTGCGCATCGGCATCGCCTCGTCGCTGTCGGTGAAGAGCGCCTCCGGTGATGTCGTCATCGATCGGGTCGTCGGCGACGCCGAGCTGAAGAGTGCCTCGGGCGACCTCACCGCGGCCACGGTCGGCGGCGACCTGCAGACCACCACCGCCTCGGGCGATCTGCGTGTCGACACGATCTCCGGCAACGCCCGGATCGCCACCGCCTCGGGTGACATCCGCATCGCCCGCTTCGAAGGCACGTCGTTCGTCGTCAACACCGTGTCGGGCGACGTGTCCGTGGGTGTGCCGAGCGGACGCAGCGTCGACCTCGACGTCAACACGCTCTCGGGCGACGTCTCGCTCCCCGAGCGCCGCGCCGACGCGGCCCCCGCCGACCCGGACCAGCCGAAGCTCCACCTGACGATGCGCGTCAAGTCGGTGTCGGGCGACTTCCGGCTCGCCCGCGCCTGAACCGTTTGCCCGGAAAGGGCTTAGCCTCGCGGCGTGCTGAGCAGCCTGGCCGATTGGGTCGTCGACGTCATCGAGCGGATCGGGTACGTGGGGGTCGCCCTGCTCGTGGCGCTCGAGAACCTGTTCCCCCCGATCCCGTCCGAGATCGTGCTGCCGTTCGCCGGGTTCCACGCCAGCGACGGCAAGTCGACGCTGTGGGGGATGATCCTCGCCGCCACGATCGGATCGCTGGTCGGGGCGTGGGTGCTGTACGGGATCGCCGCCGCGATCGGCCCCGACCGGACCCACCGCTTCATCGCCCGCTTCGGCAAGTGGTTCCGGCTGACCCCGGCCGACATCACCAAAGCCGAGCGCTGGTTCGATCGGCACGCCTCGCTGTCGGTGTTGCTGTGCCGCTGCGTGCCGCTCGTGCGTTCGCTGATCTCGATCCCCGCCGGGCTGCGGCGCATGAACTTCGCCGTGTTCACGGCCTACACCGTGCTCGGCTCGGCGGTGTGGAACACCGCCTTGATCTACGCCGGCTACCGGCTGCGCAACAACTGGCACGACGTCGAGCCGGTGCTCGAGGTCGCCCAGTACGTCGTGATCGCCCTGATCGTGTTGGCACTGGCGTGGCTGGTGAGCCGGCGCTGGCGGGTGCCGGCGCGCCCCGCCGACGAGCTCAGTTGAGCGCCACGATCGACGCGTTCAGCAGGGTCGCGAACGCGATCCAGCCGGCGTACGGCACGAGCAGCAGAGCGGCCCACCGGTCGACCGCGGCGAACGCCCGGATGGTGAAGGCCACGGCAGCGAGCATGACGACGATCTCGATCAGCGCCAGCGTCGGCCGTTCGAGGCCGAAGAAGATCGGCGTCCACATGGCGTTGAGCACGAGCTGGACTGCGAAGGCCACCAGCGCGGTGGTGCGCGCCGGCGACGGGCGGTGGCGCCACACCATCCAGGCGGCAACACCGATCACCGTGTAGAGCGCGATCCACACCGGCCCGAACACGGACTGCGGGGGATGGAAGACGGCCTTGTCGAGCTGGTCGTACCAGCCGCCCGGTTCGCTGCCGGTGAACGGAACGCCCACCAGCCCGGCGAGCTGACACAGGCCGATCCACAGCGCGAGCGCGACGGCGGACGTGGCGCGCGACCGCGGCGCGATGGCGCCGGCCGCAGAGGAGCTGCCGGTGGGCGGGGGCGACGTCGTGGTGGCGGTCATGCCGGGAACGTGCCCGGCCGCGCCGCCCGCCAACCGGATCGTCCCGGTCAGCCGGGCTTGGGTTCTTTCGGCAGGCCGAGCACGCGCTCGCCGACGATGTTGCGCTGGATCTGGCTGGTGCCGCCCCAGATCGTCTCGGAGCGGCTGAAGAAGAACGCCGACATCATCGAGCTGACCGGGTAGCCGGGGCGGCGCTTCTCGCGCAGCGCGCCCGGCCACGTGGCGGCCTCCGGGCCGGCGTCGATCTGCATCGATTCGAGGCCCCACACGTCGAGCGCCAATTCCATCGCTTCCTTGTGCATCTCCGACCAGTACATCTTGTTGATCGCCCCGAGCACAGCACCGGTGAAGTCCTTGCCCGGGTTGAGCGACGACGTCAGCGAGCGCAGGCCGTGGATGCGGAGGATCTCGATCTTCGAGTAATACGTGACCAGCCGCTGGCGGATCAGCGGGTCGTCGATCTTGCCGTTCTCGCGGGCCTTGGCGAGGATCAGCTTGTACTCCTCGTGGAAGCGCCGCCAGCCGGTGGTGGCCGACATCCCGCGCTCGAACCCGAGCGTGGTGTTGGTGACCTTCCAGCCGTTGTTGACGCCGCCGACGACGTTGTCCTTGGGCGCCTTGGCGTTGGTGAAGAAGACCTCGCAGAACTCGGCGGTGCCGTCGGGTTGGACGATCCCGCGGACCTCGACGCCCGGCTGGCGCATCGGTACGAGGATGTACGAGATGCCGGCGTGCTTGGGCGCGTCGGGGTCGGTGCGCGTGAGCAGGAAGCAGTAGTCGGCGTGGTGCCCGCCGGTGGTCCACACCTTCTGACCGTTGATCACCCACTCGTCGCCGTCGAGCACCGCCGACGTCTTCAGGCTGGCGAGGTCGGAGCCGGAGTTCGGCTCGGAGAAGCCCTGGCACCAGCGGGTCTGGCCCTTCAAGATGCCTGGCAGGAATTCCTTCTTCTGCTCCTCGGTGCCCCACTGGAGCAGCGTCGGACCGACCAGCGTGTCGCCGAAGAAGTCGCCGCGCATCGGCGCCTTGGCCTTGGCGAACTCCTCGGCGAGCACGACGCCCTGCATCGTGGTGAGCCCCTTGCCGCCGTACTCGGTGGGCCACGTGGCGCAGATCCAGCCGCCTTCGAACAGCTTCTGGGGCCACTCGACGTTGAACGTGGCGCGCTGCTCGTCGCTCAACTCGAAGCCCTTGTCGAACCAGCCGGCGGGGAGGTTCTCCTCCAACCAGGCCCGGATCTCGACGCGGAATTCCTCGGCTTCGTTGGGGTAGGTGAGGTCCATGCACCCATTCTGCCATCCGACTTGACCCGTGGGTCAAGTGGACGCGGCGGCGACGCGGTGGGGGTGGTTCACACGCCGTTCACG
>JAEZFY010000229.1 GCA_023417265.1 Actinomycetes bacterium
CGTCGTGCAGTTCGGCGGCCACCGAGGGGGCGTCGACGGGGAGCGGCACCCCGTTCATCCACACGCCGTGCGTGCTCGGATGCTGGCCGGTGAGCATCGTCGAGCGCGACGGCATGCACACCACCGACTGCGGCACGGCGCGCTCGTAGCGGATGCCTTCGGCGGCGAGCGCATCGACGACGGGCGTGCGGGCCAACGTGCCACCGTTGCAGCCGAGCGTGTCGAAGCGCTGCTGGTCGGTGGTGACGAACAGGATCTTGCGGCGGCTCATCGTTGCTCCATGACGGTGGGAAGGCGGGCCGCGTCGAGCGCCGGTCCGTGACCTTCGGTGAACTGGCGTTGCAGCTCGCGAAGTGCTCCGAGGGTGCCGCCCCCGATGACGAGTGCCATCACGGCCGGCTCGGCGTCGGTGGCGTAGACGACCACTGACTCGTCGCCGAGGTCGAGCACGTCGAGCGTGGCCAGGTGGGCGCCGAACAGGGGTGCCGTGATGCGGTACTGGAAGCGCCGCAGCAAGTGGTCGTGGGTGACGATCTGCTCGGGCATCGTCGCCCCGGTTCCGGTGACGATCGTCCGCGTCGAGCCGTCGACCGTGCACGCGGTGATCCCGGGGAACCACAGATGCAGGAGTTCCGGCCGGCCGGCGACGGCCCACACGTCGTCCGCAGCAGCCGGAATACGCACGTGATGACGCACGGAGGCCACGCTCACCGGCCCCTTAGTTGACACACCTGTAAACAACGCACCGGTTCATCACAGCACATCGTCCCCGCGTCGATGCGAGTCGAGCGTCAGGCGCTGCGAGCCGCCACACGCGACGGCCCCACGCGCCGGGATCGATCAGGGGCCGAGTCAGCGGTGGCGATCGATACCGGTCACGCCGAGCGCGCGAACGGTCATGTCGAGCATGCGCGCCAGGTCGCGCTCTGACACCTCGCTGTTGTCCACGATGCGTTGCGAGATCAGCGGGCCCTGAATGAGGTGCATTGCCATGTCGACATCCACGTCGGCGTCGATCTCGCCGCGCCCGATCGCCCGCTGCAGCGCGATCGTCGTCGGGCCCCGAGGCTGCACGCGCGCACGCCGGAATAGCTCTCGATACTCGGGGCTCTCGATCGACTTGGCGACCATCCACGCGAACAGTTCCCTGCTCTGCCGCGACGATGCCACGGTCAGGTAGCGGCGGTGGATCGCCTCGAGGTCACCTCGCAACGTGCCGGTGTCGGGCGGCTCGTGGGCGCTGACGCTGTCGCCGACGGCGGCGAACACGAGACCATCGGTGCTCCCGAAGTGACGGTAGAGCGTCGTCTTCGCCACGCCGGAGCGACGGACGACCGCATCCGCGGTCACCGACGTCACGCCCTCGGTCGCCACGATCTCCAGTGCGGCATCCAGGAGCCGTCGCCGCACCGCTTCGCTCGGTCGTCGTGCCATACCGCTGACCACGGTAGCGCTACGGCCCGCGGACGTTGCCGAACCGTGTGCTACTGAAATCCGTTTTCGCTACGCTTAGTAGCGTTATCGCTCGCTGAGCGAGTCGACCGTGTACCCGGCGCGTGCGCCGGACCCAACGAAACGAGAAGTCAATGATCACCGTCTCCCACCTCTCCAAGCGCTACGGCCGGCGCGTCGCCGTCGATGACGTGTCGTTCGAGGTGTCGGCCGGACGGGTCACCGGCTTCGTCGGGCCGAACGGTGCCGGCAAGTCGACCACGATGCGGATGATGGTCGGCCTCACCCGACCGGACCGCGGTGAGGTCCGCTACCGAGGGGTCCGGTACCGCGAGCTGCTGCGTCCCGGTCGCGTCGTCGGCGCGGTCCTCGATGCGCGCTGCATGCACCCGGGCAGGACCGCGCGTCACCATCTCGAAGCCGTCGCCCACCTCAGCGACATCCCTCGTCAGCGGGTCGCCAGCGTCCTTCACGAGGTCGGCCTCGACGACGCTGCCGACCAGCGTGCCGGTGGCTTCTCGTTGGGGATGCGCCAACGCCTGGCGCTCGCGGGCGCCCTGTTGGGGGAACCCCAGGTGTTGCTCTTGGACGAACCGTCGAACGGCCTCGATCCTGACGGGATCCGCTGGCTACGCGGCCTGCTGCGCAGCTTCGCCGACCGCGGCGGCACCGTGTTCGTGTCGAGTCACCTGATCGCCGAACTGGCGGTGCTGGCGGACGACCTCGTCGTCGTCGGCGGCGGCCGACTGCTCGCCGCCGAGCCGATCGCGACGACCATGTCGCGGGGCGACACCACCGTGCACGTGCGCACCCCCGACCCGGTGGAGCTGGAAGCCTGGTTGCAGCGCGCAGGGTTCACCGTGCAGGTGGCGGGCTCGACGCTCTCGGTACGCGGCGCCACCACCGACGTCGTCTCCCAGATCGCGTACGACCACCAGCTACGGATCGTCGAGATCCGCGAAGCCGCCCGGTCGCTCGAAGAGATCCTGCTCGACATCACCGGCGCCACCGCCGAGTTGGCCACCGCGTGAGCCGGCGTTCATCGATTCGCACCCAGGAAGCGACCCTTGCCATGACCAGCATGACCCCCGGCACCATCGACCACGTTGACCCACCGAGGACACCCCTCCACTGCGCCGCCGACACGCGCTCACGGCGCGACCGGGTCGCCGCGCTCCCGAGTGCCTTGGCGAGCGAGTGGGTCAAGTTCCGCTCGTTGCGTTCGAACTGGGCGATCCTGTTCGGCACGGCGGCGGTGGGCGTCGTGCTCGTCTGGGTGCTCGCAGTCTTCGTGAAGACCGACAACTACACGCTCGAGGAGTACACCCTCGCGAACTCGTTCAGCTTCCCTTCGTGGCTGTCGATGGTGCTGGCCGTCGTGGCGGGCACGCTGATGTTCACCGCCGAGGTGCAGCACGGCACGCTCGCCATCGCAATCGCCGCCCAACCTGCCCGATGGGTCACGGTCGCCGCCAAGACGACGATCGCCGCCGGGTTCGGGCTCGCGATGGGTGCCGCCGGCATGCTCGCCGGCCTCTCCGGCGGGCTGCTGGGTGGCCTCGAGACCGGCGACGCCTCGGCGATGCCGACAACGGCGGCATGGGGCCTGATGCTCACCACCGCGGCGGCGATCTTCGGTCTCGGTATCGGCACGATCATCCGGAACAGCTCAGCCGCGATCGCGACGACGCTCGTCTGGGCGTTCGTGATCGAGAACCTGCTGCGCAGCTTCGCACCACCGACCGTCGCCCGCTTCCTGCCGTTCAGCCCCGCCAACGGGCTGCTCGACATCCCCACGACGTCCGACCCCGAAGCCCTCGCCGCGGCCCTCACACGCGTACAAGACGCGCTGCTGTTCGGCGGCTACACCATCGCCGCCCTCGCGCTCGGCACCGTCCTCCTGTACCGCCGCGACGCGAACTGACGCCCGCCACCTCACCGTCACCGGGTCGGGTTCCCGCCGGGGGCGAGCTCAGCGGCAGGCGGTGCCGCGTGCGCCGGGGAGCCAGGCCGACAATGGTGCGGCGATCGTGTAGACGCCGGCCGCGGGCAGACGCGCGGCGATCCAGTTGCCGGCGCGGGCGAGGCACGCTCCGCCGTCGATCGTCAGATCGGCGTCGTACCGGTAGCGCACGATCACCTCGCCGGGTGCCGGCGTGCGCACCACGATCGTGTCGACGTCTTGGCGCACGAGTTCGGCGGGGGGTGCGACGAGCGGCGTGTACCCGGCGACCTGGAACAGCTGCCAGTCGGCGTTCGACCACACCGGGTCGAGCCACTCGGGGCGGGTGGCGATCACCGCCGCCTCGGCGCGCCCGCCCTCGTCGAGCGCGGCGTCCGGCACGGCGACCCAGCGCACGGCGTTGTCGTGCAGCCAGGTCCGGTAGTCGGCAGCCGTGAGCTCGGCGTACAGCTCGGGGTTGCGGTCGAGGTCGATCTGGCGCTCCCAGCCGCGTGCGTACGGCACCACCGGCGCGACGTAGTGCGCCTCCCAGTGCGTGTCGGTGAACGGGATCTCGACGCGTCCGATCGGGAGCCCGTCGGCGTTGCGGCGCACCAGCTCGTCGATCAACGGCTGGTGATAGGACGACTCGCCGAGCGGGTCGCCGGACCATTGGCGTGCCGCGGCCACCCCCTGGTCGACGGTCCACGCCACGGCGAGCACGGCGACCACCGCGGTGACGGCGGCGAGCACGCGACGCGCTCGGAACGCCCCGAGCACGAGGACCGGTACGGCGAAGTACTGCGTGAACCGCGAGAAGTTGCCGCCGAGCGGGTTCGGCACCGCGTACAGCACGACCGCGGCGACGCCCGCCATCGCCGCGGCGATCGTCACGACCCGGATGCGATGGGCCGCCGCGGCGGTGGTGAACACGACGAGCGCGAACGCGACGTGGTTGCCGCGGTACGGGAAGTGACCGACCCCGCCAAACTGCACGGCCATGACGAGCAGGGGTGTGCTCAGCGCGGCGACGATCGCGACGGCCTGGCCGGGGAGCGCGTGCCGACGCCGCGACCACGCGTCGGCACCGACCGCGGCCATGACGATCGCTCCGAAGGCGGCGACGACCGGGCTGGTCAGCGGCAC
>JAEZFY010000287.1 GCA_023417265.1 Actinomycetes bacterium
GCGGCACGCCCGGCGGCGCCAACCAACTCCCGTGGAACGCCCAGTCGGTGGCCAGCATCCTCGCCGGTGAGGAGCGGCCCGGCTGGCTCGTCACCGCGCCGCTCTGGGAGTGGCTCCCCGACGACGACGGCCTGCGCATCGAAGCCGGCTTCGTCGACGGCGAGGGCGCCGAGCTCGCCGCCGCAGCGACCCGCGTCGTCGACGCCCCGCGGTGGGGCTGCAAGTCGGCCCAACAAGTCGTGCGGATCCCACTTCCCGGCGAAGCCTGGGAAGCTGCCGCCGACCCGCGCACCGTCGGCCTCGCCCTCGCCTACTGACGCCCAGCGGGCTTGACATCGCGGATGTATTGCGGCATTATCCGAACGGTGTCAGGTAATCCGATCCGTGACAGGCGTACCGAGCGACGTCAGGCAACAGTTGCCGAGATTCTCGACGCCGCCTGGGAGTTGGCTCGCTTGCACGGCCTGGCCGGTTTCTCGTTGCGTGAGCTCGCCAACGGCGTCGGGATGCGGCCGCAGTCGCTTTACTCGTACTTCGCGTCGAAGCACGCGATCTACGACGCGATGTACGCCCACGGGTGCCGTGAGTTCGCCGCCGGTCAAGCCCGTTGGGAGCTCACCGGCGAGGCGCTCGCCGACCTGCGCCTGATCGGGCGCTTCTTCGTCGAGTTCTGCACCGACGATCCGGTGCGTTTCCAGCTGATGTTCCAACGCACCATCCCGGGCTTCGAACCGTCGCCCGAATCGTTCCAGCTGTCGGTCGAGAGCCTGGCCGTGGTCGCCGACCACCTCGTGGCGCTCGGCATCGACGATCCGGCGGCGCTCGACCTGTTCACGGCGATCGGTATGGGCGTCGCCGACCAGCAGATCTCCAACGATCCGGGAGGCGATCGGTGGACACGCCTGATCGACACGGCGGTCGACATGTTCTTCCACCACGTCACGTCACCGGACTTCGCTCCGCTCCCGACCACGCCGATCTGACGGCCCGCACCTGGAGGAGGCCACCATGGCCATGACTGCAACACCGGTAGAGGCGATCGCGCCGATCTCGCGAGCCGAGGCGCACGCCTTGGCGGTCACCGAGTACGAGCGCCTCGTCGAACAACTTCGCTCCCTGGAACCCGACGACTGGGCGCAGCCCACCGACTGCTCGTTGTGGGACGTGCGGGCGATGGCCGGCCACAACGTCGGGATGCTGTCGGACTTCACGTCGCTGCGCTCGGTGATGCGGCGGATGCGGGCTGCCACCAAGGCCGCCAAGCGATCTGGGAGACCGATGATCGATTCGATGACTGCGCTACAGGTCGCCGAGCAGGCCGGGTTGCCCACCGACGAACTGATCGAGGTGGCCGCCCGCAACGCCCCGCGCGCCGCCCACTGGCGGTCCACCGCTCCGGCCCTGCTGCGCCGGATGCCGATGAAGGAGAACGTCGGCGGCCAACCGGAGACGTGGCGGATCGCTTATCTGCTCGACGTGATCTTGACTCGCGACCCGTGGATGCACCGGGTCGACATCGCCCGCGCCACCGGCCGCGAGATGACGCTCACCGCCGATCACGACGGCCGCATCATCGCCGACGTCGTCTCCGAATGGGCCCGCCGACACGGGCAACCGTTCACGCTCGTGCTGACCGGCCCGGCCGGCACCACCTTCACCGCGGGAACGAACCCCGGCGAGCGGATCGAGCTCGACGCCGTCGAGTTCTGCCGGATCGTGTCCGGGCGGGCACCCGGTCGCGGCCTGCTCGCCCAGCAGGTGCCGTTCTGAGGCGCATCCGGCGCACCGTCCTGGCGGCGGCGCTCGCAGTCGCATCGGGCGGCTGCGCGGGCGAGCAGACCGGTGGCGCCGACCGCCTGACCGCTACGTCGGTTGCGGCGGTGCCCGGACACACCACGCCCACCGGCGCGAGCACCACTGCGCCGAGCACCGCCACCCTGGCCACTGCGCCCACCAGCGCGACGCTCGAGCCGCCGCCCCGCCCGGCCAGCGGTGGGCTCGGTCGGTTCGACGCCGCGTGCGAAGCGCTGCTGATCGAGTTGCTGGCGATCATCGAGCCGTACGTGGCCGGCCGCGACGTCGACGACTTGATGTCGGGCAATCTCGACGGCGACGGGATGGCCGCGGCCACCGCGGGCACCCAGGCGCGGCTCGAGGTCGAGTGCCCGGCAATCGACAACCAAACCGCGTTCGAGGAAATGATCGCGATCGCCGGGAGGGCGGCGCCGGGCGCGGTGTGGTATCTCGAGGCGATCAACCGCGCCGCCGCGACCCAGCCGGGATGACGCGACGCTCCTGCAGCTAGCGCTCGAGCGCCGGCTCGCGGCAGATCCACAAGAGGGCCAGCGGAACGACCCCGGCCACGGCGAGGGTCGGGCGCAGCCCGACCACTCCGGCTACCACCCCTACCAACGCACTCGCCAACGCCCCGAGGCCGATCTGCACCGATCGGTACATGCCGAGCGCGAGCCCGTTGCCGCCGAAGCGTTCGACGGCGAGCACGTTGGCCACCGGGCCGAGCGAGCTAACCGTCCCGGCGAAGATCGCGGCGACGCCGTACGTGACGAGGCTGCCGGGCAGCAACACCCAGCCGAGGCCGGTGATCGTCAACACGAGGGCGGTTCGCCGGCCGCTCGCCCGGGCGCCGATCCGGTCGGCGCTGGCGCCGCCGATCACCTTGGCGACGATCGAGATCAGCCGCCCGACGACGAGCACCGTCGCCGCCTCGCCGGCCGAGATCTCCCACCGCGTCACCGCGTAAGTGGTGAGGAACGGGATCGATCCGTACTGCAGCGTGGCCAGCACGATGCCGACGTAGGTCGGCAGGCTGAACACGTCGCGCACCGGCCACTTGCCGCGCGGCCCGGTGAGGCGCGGGCCGAGGTCGGCGAACCCGATCGACACGGCGGCGGCCACGAACATGCCCGCCGCGATCCAGAACGGGATCCGCCACGAGGCCGCCGCGCCGAGTGTGCCGAGCAGCGCCGCGGCGAGTAGGCCGCCGCTGAAGGCGACGCCGTAGATGCCCATCGCAAAGCCGCGCTTGGCCGGTCCGGCCACCCGGCCGACGCCCTGGAGGCCGACCGGGAAGAACAGCCCGGCTGCCGCGCCGAGCAGCACCTGACCGAGGAGCAGCACGGCGTACGTCGTCGTCATCGCGTTGACGAGTGCACCGGCGAACCCGGCCACGCACGCCAGCCGGACCACGGTGCGCGGCGTGACGTGGCGGACCGCGTCGCCGCCGATCAGGTTGGTGACGGCGATCGTGCCGGTGAGGACGGCGAAGGCGACACCGCCCTGGGTCACCGACAAGCCGAGGTCGTCGGCGACGATCGGGAACAGCGGCGAGAGCATCTGCTCGCCGGTGGTGGTGGCGAAGTAGGCACCGCACAGGAGCCCGAAGGGGAGCCACCGCGGCCCGGGGGCCGGCTCGGTGACCGCCCCGGCAGCGCCGACCGGGTCGTCGGCGCGCGCGATCTCGTCCATCTCGCATACAGTATGCAAAACGTGACCGGCCTACCCCAGCCCCCGCTGCCGCCCCCGACGCGGCCGCTGCATCTCGACGATGCCGCCGTCGCCGCGCTGCTCGGCGACGCTCCCGACGCGGTCACCGACGTCGTCGGCCGGGCGTTCGCGGCGTGGGGTCGCGGCGAGGCGGCGACGACGCAGCGCGTGCGCGCCAGCGCCTCGAACCAGATGGCGAGCGCGATGGCGGCGGTCGTCCCGCCGTTCTCGGGCTCGAAGGTCTACGCCACCAACAACGGCGTGTTCACCTTCCTGATCGCGCTCTACGACGCGGCCGGCGCACTGCTGTGCACGCTCGACGGCGACATGATCACGCGCCTGCGTACGCCGGCCGCGTCGGCCCTGGCGATTCGCCGTTTCGCCGCTCCGGGCGCGAGCACGGCCGCCCTCGTCGGCGCTGGCCGGCAGGGCTGGGCGCACCTCGAGATGCTCGCCGACGAGGTGCCCGGGCTCGCGCGCGTGGCGATCTCGGCGCGCTTCCCCGAAGAGATCGACGCGCTGGTCGCCCAGGCCGTGGCCGCCGGGATCCCGGCCGTGCCGGCTGGCTCGCCGACCGAGGCCGTCGCCGGCGCCGACGTGATCGTCACCGTGACGTCCTCGGCGACACCGCTGTTCCCCGCCGATGCCGTATCCGACCGGGCGCTCGTCTGCGCCGTCGGAGCTACCAAGTACGACCGCTGCGAGATCGACCCGGCGCTCGTCGCCCGCAGTGCGGCGGTGGTGTGCGACGACGTCACGGGCAGCCGCGTCGAGTGCGGCGACCTGATCGCCGCCGTCGCCGAGGGCCTGTTCGACTGGGACGACGCGATCGAGTTCCACGACGTGCTCGCCGGCAACGTCGCCGTGCCGCGTGCCGGCGCGGCGCCCGTGCTGTTCGAGACCCAGGGCGTAGCCCTCCAGGACATCGCCGTCGCCGCGCTCGCCTACCGGCGCTACATCGCCCAGCGCCCCGACTGACCCCGCTTCACCCGCACCCGCAAGGAAGGAACCACGTCACCATGATCGAGATGCGTCGCCTCAGCCTCAACGAGGCCGAACTCGCCGCCGACGCGGCGCTCGCCAAGGCTGCCGAGCTCGGCGTCGGTTCGGTGATCGCGATCGTCGACCCGGCCGGCTGGCCGATCGTCGTCAAGCGCCCCGACAACGCCAAGCCGACGAGCGTCAACATCGCCATCGACAAGGCGTTCACGGCGGCCTGCCACAAGCGCCCGACGCACACCTACACCAACGCCCAACCGGGCCAGGAAGCGTTCGGCATCATGAACATGCACGGCGGCCGGTTCGCGATCTTCGTCGGTGGCTGGCCGATCGAGGTCGACGGCGAGGTGGTCGGCGGGATCGGCGTGTCCGGGGGGCACACCAAGGAAGACATCGCCTGCTGCAAGGCCGGCGTGACGGCCGTGCTCGAATCGCTGGGGAAGCCGGTCGACTTCTCGAAGTGGGACAACTGGGCCCCGCCGGCTCCCACCGCGGAGTGACCCGGTGACCACCTTCGAGGTTCGCAACCGGATCGGCGGCGACCTGCTCGCCGCATCCGACGGCGCCACGTTCGAGCGCTACAACCCGGCCGACTCCGGCGATCTCGTCAGCGTCGCTCCGGAGAGTACGGCCGACGACGTCGCCGCCGCGGTGGCCGCCGCCCGCGACGCGTTCGCCGAGTGGCGGCGCACCACGCCCGGCGCCCGCGCCGACCTGCTCACCAAGGCCGCCAAGCTGCTTGCCGAACGGGCTCCCGAGATCGCAGCCGAGATGGTCCGCGAGGAGGGTAAGCCGCACGCCGACGCGACGATGGAGTCGAGCCGGACGCCGAAGAACCTCGAGCTCTACGCGGGTGAGGCGTACCGGCTGACCGGGGCGACGTTCCCGAGCGACGACACACCGCTCGTGTACGGCACCCGCGACCCGATCGGTGTGGTCGGTGTGATCACCCCGTGGAACTTCCCGCTCAACATGGCGAGCCGCAAGATCGGCCCGGCGCTGGCGGCCGGCAACACGGTGGTGTTCAAGCCCTCGCCGATGACGCCCTGGATGGGAGAACGTCTCGCCGCCGCGTTCGTCGACGCCGGGTTCCCGCCGGGGGTCGTCAACGTCGTCCACGGCTTCGGCGCGGGTGCTCACCTCGTCGCCAACCCCGGCGTCGACGCGGTGACGTTCACCGGGTCGAACGCGACCGGTCAGAAGATCCATGCCGCGATGGGTCTCGGCCGTCGCGTCCAGCTCGAGCTGGGCGGCAAGAACCCGGTCGTCGTGCTCGCCGATGCCGACCTCGACAAGGCCGCCGCCGTGGTGGCCCGCTCGAGCTTCTCGCTGTCGGGTCAGGCGTGCACCGGCGCCGGGCGGATCATCGTCGACCAGCGGGTTCACGACGAACTGCTCGACAAGGTGGTCGCCCTGGCAGGCAAGTACGTGCTCGGCCCGGGCGACCGCGAGGGTGTGACGATGGGCCCCCTGGTCGACAGGCGGGCGGTCGAATCGATGGCCAACGCGGTCGCCGGGGCGCAAGCCGACGGGGCCCAGGTGGCCTGCGGCGGCATGGCCGCGTGCGACGGCGACCTGGCCCATGGGCACTACTTCGCGCCGACGGTGCTCACCGAGGTGCAGCAGCACTTCGCGATCGCCCAGGAAGAGGTGTTCGGTCCAGTGGTCGGGTTCGAGCGGGTCGACGGGCTCGACGCCGCGATCGCCGCCGCCAACGGCGTGCGCTACGGACTCGCCGCGGCGATCTGCACACCGGACCTGGCCGCCGCGCAACGGTTCGCCGCCGAGGTCGAGGCGGGCATGGTGCGCGTCAACCGGCCGACCGTCGGGGCGGCGATGAACGCCCCGTTCGGCGGCGTCAAGCAGTCGGGCACCGGCACCCACAAGGAGCAGCTCGGGCCGACCGTGATGGACTTCTACACCGTGTCGCGCACGGTCTGGTTGGGGAGCTGACGATGGACCTCGGCCTGACCGGACGCCGCGCACTCGTGCTCGGCTCGTCGAGCGGACTCGGCAGAGCGGTCGCCGCCAGCCTGGCCACCGAGGGTGCTGCGGTCGCGGTCGTCAGCCGCGACGCCGACCGGGCGGCCCAAGCGCAGGCCGACACCGGCGCCGCGGTCGCTCTGGTAGGTGACCTCAGCGAACCCGGAACGGGAGCCCGGCTCGTGGCCGACGCGGTCGCCGCGCTCGGCGGGCTCGACATCGTCGTCGTCAACACCGGCGGTGGTAAGCCCGGCCCGATCACCGAGACCGACGGGGCCGACGACGCGGCCTATCACTCGATGCTGCGGCCGGTGCTCGAGGTCAGTCGGGCGGCGGCTCCGCACGTCACCGCCGGCGGTGCCGCCAACCCCGGCCGGCTCGTCTACCTCACGGCTCGCTCCGTGGTCGAAGCGTCACCCGACTTGGCGCTCAGTTCGGTGTTCCGCAGTGGCGTCAACGCCGCCGCCCGCTCGCTGGCGCTCGAGCTGGCCCCGGCGGCGACGGTGAACGTCGTCATCACCGGGCAGTTCGACACGCCCGCACTGGCGCGCTTCGAAGCCGCCCGGGCGGCGCGTGAGGGTCGCCCGGTCGCCGACGTCCGGGCCGAGCACATCGCCGCCACCCCGGTCGGGCGGCTGGGGACGCCGGAGGAGTTCGCCGACGTGGTGACGTTCCTGTGCAGCGCCCGGGCCGGGTTCGTGACCGGCACCGCGGTGCGCGTCGACGGCGGCGCGGTCCACGGGTTCTGACCCGTCGTCGCCGGGATGCTCCTATGGATGTCAAGTGGTTTCTGGGGTGGTGGCGAGGTCGGTGATGATGGCTTGGTAGACCTCGCGGGCGAGTGCGCGCTTGAGGATGCGCATCGCTTCTTTGTTGGTCTTGCCTTGG